>CBFHLA010000028.1:0-10300 GCA_965656575.1 Gammaproteobacteria bacterium | reverse complement strand
TCTTTATCTTCACAGAGGAGTATGCCACTCAGCTATAGATATACATCCTATACTTTCACACTTCTTTAGATTTTGGTTATGGTTAACCACTTCTATGAGAACAGCTGATTGGGTAGCTATACATAGAAAACATCACGCTAAGGTTGAAACAAGTGATGATCCACATAGTCCAGCTATTTATGGAATTAACAAAGTAATATTACAAGGGGCTGATCTTTACCATAAGGAAAAGAACAACAGAGAGACAATAGAAAAATATTCTCAGAACTGTCCGCAAGATTGGATAGAAGAACATGTATATACTGGAAGAAATAACCTTGGGATATTATTACTTTTCATATTAAACATTATTTTATTTGGAACTGTAGGAATAATAATTTGGTCCATTCAAATGATGTGGACACCTATTTTTGCTGCAGGTGGAATTAATGGTGCCGGGCATTATTGGGGATATAGAAACTACAATACCAATGATGACTCTACAAACATGTCTCCTGTAGGTATTATCATAGGAGGAGAAGAACTCCACAACAATCATCACGCTTATCCAACAGCTGCAAAATTTTCTCTGAGACCTTGGGAATTTGATATAGGTTGGATGTATATTAAAATATTTGGTGCGATTGGCTTGTGTAAAGTAAAAAGGATTGCTCCAATGCCCATAATACAAAAAAATGAAAATACAGATTCAAAACTTATTGCACAATCCTTGCTGCAATCTAAACTAGCGGTGATTACAGATTATACTCAAAAAGTACTCAAACCAGCTTATCAAAAAGAGAAATTTAAGCTTTCTTTTAAACTTCTGGCAGATCACCCACAAAGACTAAATGAACATCAAGAAAATAAAATAAATGCATTACTTGAGAACAGCTCCACTTTAAATACTATTTACATATTAAAAAATAGGCTTCATGAAATATTGCATTCAAGACAAACAAAACATGAACAGTTTATTGAAACTCTTAATAATTGGTCAAATGAGGCTAAAGGACATGGAATAGCAGCATTGGATGATTTTTTAGTAAGACTTAGAAGTTATAAAGTTATTTAATCTTCTTTTCTGTGTAAGTAACATATTTTCGAACAACAGGATCAAATTTTTTAATTTCCATCTTATCCGGCATAGTCTTTTTGTTCTTAGTAGTGGTATAGAAATGACCTGTACCAGCTGAAGAAACAAGTTTAATTTTCTCTCTCATGATTTAAGTCCGTATTTAATCAAAGCTGTATCTAGGCCGAGTTTATTTACAATTCTCAAGCCTTTGTTCGATAGAGTAAGCTTAATAAATTTATTTTGCTTTTCTGACCATAGCCTGTGAGAGTGTAAATTAGGCTCAAAAGTACGTCTGGTACGGTTTTTCGCATGAGATACGTTATTCCCTACCATTACTCTCTTTTTAGTTATATCGCAAATTTTAGACATGATTTTGTAACTCAATAATGATATCAGAAACCTAATCAGATACAATACTGTTTATTGTCAAAAAAGAGAGAAAAATATGGATATTGTATTTATAAAAGAACTTTGTATTGAAACAGTCATTGGAATATACGACTGGGAACGTAAAATTAAGCAGTTTGTCTGTATAGACCTTGAACTAGGCACTGATATAACTGATGCGTCAAGTAGTGACGTAATAAATGATACAGTGGATTATAAAGCTGTATCAAAAGAACTGAAGTCATTCATAGGTGACAGCGAATTTCAATTAATTGAAGCGCTTGCTGAAGAGTCAGTTAAATTAATATTCAAAAACTTTAATGTAACATACATAAAAGGAAGATTTAGTAAGCCAGGAGCGGTAACTGGCTCTAAAGAAGTTGGAGTAATAATTGAGCGATATAGAAAAAAAGCATAAAGTCTTTGTAGGCATAGGTAGTAATATCAATCAGATAGTACATATTCAAGCATGCATTACAGCGCTTTATAGTAAATTTGAAAATTTAAAATTATCACCAACTTATGAATCTTCCTCTATGGGTTTTGATGGACCAAACTTTTATAACTTAGTTGCAACATTTAGTACTAATCTAGATGTTGATGAACTTAAGGAAGCACTTAATTCGATAGAGAGAGATAACGGAAGATCATTAGGTGAAGTAAAATTTAGTTCAAGAACTCTTGATATCGATATACTGTATTATGATGACTTAATAGACTATGAAAGAAATATCCCGAGAAGTGAAATTGTCAAATTTGATTTTGTTTTAAGACCGCTCTATGATATCGAACCGGCTCATATACATCCAGTAACAAATAAAACACATCATAATATGATCAATGACACCTATTATGAGAAAATGATTATCAATGAGATAGTTATAAACTATAAGCTGTGAACATAAAATACTTGGTATCATATCTAGGTCTCTTGCCTTTCATATATCTAAACATTGATGCATACTATATTGACTTACTTGATATTAACTTTATACAAAACTTAGCGATACTAATGTCTTGTATTATTTTTACATTTATTGGTGCATATAATTGGGATTTTAGAGTGGAATTCAACTTACTTGAATTTTATGGTTTCATGCCTAGTCTATTGTCTATGATTATCCTAACAATGAATATCTTAGATGTTAGCAAGTACTATTTAATCAGCGCTATGATATTATTTTTGTTAACTCAATTATTAATTGATATATTTTTGTCACTCAGAGATATTTTTCCACTGAAATATCTAATTACGCTTAGAGTCCCTATTACATTAATTTTAAGTACTAATTTATTTCTTATTTCAAAACTTTGACATCTACATATTCAAACGTCTGCCACCATCAACATTAATATTCTGTCCTGTAATATAAGGGCTTTGCTCTAATAGAAAATAAATAGTCTTGGCGATATCTGTTGGGTTGCCAGAGCATTTCATCGGAATTTTACTTAGGATATCAAGTTTCTTTTTTTTGCTGGATTCATTTTCAGGCCACATAATGGCTCCGGGCGAGACTCCATTCACTCTTATATGTGGTGCTAAGTCTTTAGCAAGTGATCGTGTAAGAGCAAGTAAACCTGCTTTACTAATATTATATATAACATGATCTTTTAGTGGTGGCTCGACGTGTATATCTATGATGTTAACAATAGCACCTTTTCTTTTTTTAAGTTCATTGAATAAATATTTAGATAAATATAATGGAGTTTTAATGTTTGTATTAATAGTGTCATTCCACACTTTATCAGTAACTTGATTTATTTTAGTAGGATAAAATACTGAAGCGTTATTTATAAGATAATCTAATCGTCCAAACATCTTAAGAATATCAAAAGACATTTTTCTATAATTTGCACTTTGGTCGAACTTAGCTTTATAAATTTCACAAGATTGCTTTCTTTTCAGATTAAGATTTTTTTTAAGTTCTTTTGCGGCAATAGACGATTTACTATAGGTAATTATGATATCAACGTTTTTTGAATGTAAGTAATTAGCAGTTTCAGCGCCAATTCTTCTCGCTCCACCGGTAATTATTGCAACTTTATTCATTAATATATAATGTCACAATCTAAAAATAATTTATACTTCTACAATAAATTAATAAATTTATACATATGACTAATAATCTTCAAATATTACTTACTGAAAAAGAAAAAATTAGCTTCTCGGAATATATGGATATTATCTTATTTGATAAAGATATTGGTTTCTATGAATCAGAAGAGTTATTTGGGGAGAAAGGGCACTTTGTAACATCTCCATTAGTATCAAAACATTTTTCACATTCTATAGCTAAACATTTTATTAAATTGTCAGTATTTGAAAACATAATTGAAGTTGGTGCTGGTGATGGCAGTCTAGCTGCAGATTTACTTATTTTTCTTAAATCCTTAAATAGGCTGCCAAAAAAATATTATTTTGTAGAGAGATCAAAAAGACTTATTAAAAAACAGAAGTCAATAATAAAGAAGAATTCACTTGAAAATTATTTAGATATTTATTGGGTAAGTGATTATATGGAACTGCCAGATACTGCATTTGTAATATCAAATGAATTATTTGATTGCTTTCCAACGGACATTATCAAGTATAAAAGTAATAAATATAAAAAAGCATATATAAATAATGAATATAAAATTATGTGGGAAGATTTTTCATTTGATTTAGAAAATACAGCTAAAGATCTCAATCTCCCAAACAATCTTCCAGATAATTATATATTTGAATACAGTAAGCAACAAAATATGTTTGTTAGTGACATCTCAAAAGTAATAAAAAAAGCTTGTTTCTTAATATTTGATTATGGGTATCCTGCGAAAGAATTATACCTAAAGGACAGAATGCAAGGAACTGTAACTTGTATTAAAAATCATCAATCAGATTTCAATCCTCTAGTTGATATTGGACTAAAAGACATTAGCGCCTTTGTTAACTATACTTTCTTAAAAAATATTTTTGAAAATAATGGATGGATTACTGAAGCATTCATGAATCAAAGTAATTATCTTCTAAGTTTTGATATACTTGATGACGTTGACATACATAATGTAGATGAAATGAATGGTATAAAAAAATTAATCATGCCAAATCATATGGGTGAGGTTTTTAAAGTACTCATTGTAAAGAAAAATATTCCTGAAACGGGCGTAAGTTTATTTATTAAAAATGACATAATAAAATTGTAGTGGATATATTAAACATAATAATTCTATCGCTCATACAAGGTATCACTGAGTTTTTACCAATATCAAGTAGCTCACATTTAATTCTAATTCCGATGCTTACTGAGTATCCTGACCAGGGCGTAATGTTCGATATTGCCCTTCATGCAGGTTCTTTGCTAGCAGTAATAATCTATTACAGAAAAGAGATTATAAACGCTTTACAACTGTCTGATCATGGTAAAAACTTAATTAGATTGCTTATAATTGGCTCGATACCTCTTCCTATTGCAGGATTATTAATAATTAACTTTGTTTCTTACAATTTAAGAACAGTTGAAGTTATAGCATTAATGACAATTAGTTTTGCATTATTGCTACTTATTGCAGATAGAAAATCTAAAAATAATAAGGATATTACTGCCATTTCATCTATAGCAATATTAACAATAGGTTTATTTCAGACATTGGCTCTAGTTCCAGGCGTATCTAGATCAGGCATCGTAATCACTGCAGCATTGTTATTAAATTACAAGAGAGTTGATGCTATCAAAATGGCATTCTTGTTATCGATACCAGCTATCTTCATGGCTAGTGTTTATAATGTTTTTGAGTTAACAAGCAGTCAAAATATCATTATTTATAAAGAACATTTCATTGGTATGATTTTGTCTTTATTATTCTCATATACAACAATTCATTTATTTATAACTACAATAAATAAAATTAGTTTCACCCCCTATATTATCTATAGAATTTTATTGGGGACTATACTTTTAGTTTTCTAAAAAACCTTTGGTATGCTCACTTGCAATATTATAATGCGCATCTTGAATTATTTGTTGTATTTCCTTTCCTGTTTTTTTCGAATCAACTTCGTTTAACTTATAAAGCTTAATTTTTTTTATAAGTTCTCTAAAAAAATCTATATATTTAGTGTTACCGCTTATAATGCTAAAAAAGTTTTCTAATCTCTCAGATTTTCTAATATCAAGGTTCTTAATAATTAATAATAAGTGAGAAATGTTTTTTTCATCAGGGATATAATCAATTATTTCATCACTACTATTATTTAATAATTTTGCTAAATCTTTATATTCATTTGGAACTTTTAATTTAGAGCAAAAACTATCTATCTCTTTTATGCATTTATGCATAAATAAAGAAATATTTAATAACTTATTCAAATTTTTATTAAAATAATCTGTGCTTTTATTATAACCTGGAATTATATAATCAATCTTTAAATTTTCTAAGTTTCTTACAAACTCAAATGGATTATTAGATTTATAAAGCTCTAACCAAATTCTTTCTCCCGTTAGATATTGTAATTCTCCACTATTTTTAATCTTATCTATTTCATTAGTAGTTTCTTTAGCTATATCAAAACCGCTTAAATTTGTTTTGAATCTTGCTGCTCTTAGCACTCTTAAAGGGTCTTCTGAAAATGCAGTCGAAACATGCCTTAATTGTTTTTTTTCAATATCAAGTTGACCGTTAAATGGGTCTATTAAATTTCCATTATCATCTTGGGCAATTGCATTGATTGTAAAATCTCTTCTTTCAAGATCCTCCTCAAGACTGATACTACTATTTGTATTAAAGTTAAAACCTGTATAACCATGTCCAGACTTTCTCTCTGTCCTAGCCAATGCATATTCCTCACCAGTTTTTGGATGAATAAATACTGGAAAATCTTTCCCAACTTGTTTGAAGCCTCTCGCTAACATTTCTTCAGGCGAAGAGCCAACAACAACCCAATCTTTCTCTTTGGGCTCTAAACCAAGAAGTTTATCTCTCACAGCTCCGCCAACTAAATAGACTTTCATTATCTTCCTGATGTTTTTCTAAACACATCAAGTTTTTTACTATTATGACATAAGTAACTAGGTACAATTTCTTCAATTGTAGATGAGCCTTTTAAACCATCTAGTGATGTATTATCTTTTTGTAATGATTTGAAATTATCCAATGTAAATATATTACCGGGTAAATATGTAAAAAAGAATGCCTGAAGTTTAGACAAAGAATAATTCAAAGGAATGATTAATCTTCGAATTTTCATAGTAGACTTGATGAAATTTATAAGTTCTATAAATTTATAGTCTTTGGGCCCAGTAACATTTTTAATCGTATTATCATGAATATTATTCAAGGCTGCTTGTTCCACAAATTCAGCAAGATCCTTGACATATACAGGTGAGAACATCGAGCCAGGGCAGGCTAGTGGAAATATGGGAAGAAACATTAGAAGGTTTTTAAAACGATTAAAGAATTGATCTTTTTCTCCAAAGACAATAGACGGTCTTAATATTACAGTTTTAAATGAATCGGACGTGATACTTGATATATATTTATCTGCATTCCCTTTAGATTGCAAGTAACGGCTGGCGCCATTAGGATCTGCGTTCAGCGCGCTAAGTTGAATAAACTTTTTAACGTTACTTTCTTTTGATTTATTAATAATTTTTTTTAAAAATTCAACATGTATATCATTAAACTTATCCTTTCGTGTTTCATTTAATATACCTATTGAATTAATTATAATATCTGAATCTATAATATGCTTATTATAGCTTGATGGAATATTTGGGTCATACAAGAATATTTCAACGTTTTTAATAACTTTAATATGGTTACATTTTTGCGTATTCCTTGTAAGGAGACGTAATTCTGTAAAGTGTTTCGATAGTTTGTAGACAATCTCAGTAGCAATAAAACCAGAACCACCAAAAATTGTGAGGGTGTTAGACATTACTTAATACAATATGGTTGTATATCCCAGTTATTGTTCTCAATAAAAATGTGCATATAACATGGTCCTCCATCATTATTTCTAGTATGACCTGCCGCACCTGGATTTACTATCCATGGATTAGAACTTTTGTCACATACCTGATTATGAGTATGCCCATAAATAATTAATTTCGATTCCGGATATGCAAATCTTAAGTCGTCATGAGATGGATGATGGCCAAACCTGTCACCATGTTCCACTGTTACAATATCATCACCAATAGTAAACTGTTCAACTTTGCTAAGCTTAGAGATAATCTCCTTATCTGTTGGATCCGAAAATCTTTCTGGAACATCGTTATTCCCTGCAACTGCAACAACATTATTGCTGTAAGATTCGAGTTGTTTAAGTATAGCGGTATTCATAATATCGCCTGCATGCACTATCATGTCTGAGTTTTCTAAATGGGGAATTATACTATCATCTATAATTCCATGAGTATCTGAAATTACACTAATTTTCTTAATATCTGACATTGGATACTAAAAAATTGTACATCCATAAATTTTGATATCTTCATCTTGCATGCCAAGTACAAGTCTACCCAAGTACTCGCCTGGCACTGATTCACTGATTTGTTTAAATAAAACTGTTACATATTCATCTCTTTTTAAACAACCAAGTGCGCTGTAATCAGGTGCTAGTTTTGCCAGAATCGGGCTATTTGCCCACTGTTTGCCAAGAGTAACTTCATCAGCACCCATTAGCATTTTTTTTGAAAAGTTCTTTGTAAACCCACCATAGTCTTTATTGTTAGAAGTTCTAATCAAATCTTCCCACAGTGGGTTTGCAATATCTATTATCTCTTGGTCTGATAGTTCTAATAGATTAGCCATTATCTCTATCTCAAGAAACTTTCTCTGTCTCTTCATCCACAATGTGGTAAAGAGGCGCTTTTTCACATGTAAATTTACCTGTTTTTGGATCTCTTCTTGAGACTGTTAGACAGTGCCAATTATCGTCATCCAATTTAAGGAAATCGCCACGGTAGTAGTAACCAGGCCAACGTGTTTCTTCACGGAACAGTGTATGTTCACAAACACATTGTGAAACAAGTGTTCTATGCTTAAGTTCCCATGCTCTCATTAATTGATGATAGTCTTCAGCACCAATTTTATCTAAGTCTTCTGTTAATGTATCAAGCAACTGAAGTCCTCGTTTAAGCATATTCCCGTTAGTCATATAGTTTGTACCGATACCACCTGCATAGTCGTCCATTATTTTTTGGAGACGTTGTAGCCCTTGTATAGGTAATAGATAACTTGGAGATACTGTCCCTGCTGTGATCTCATTACGACCTATAGTGTAGTTTTCAAGAGGTTTATATACTTCCTCTTTATACTTCTCTATTTGACTGTCTGAAACCCTAATACCAACTGCTTTTTGATCTTGTATGTATTTAACAGCTGCTTTAGCGCATAATCTCCCTTCGGTAAATGAACCAGATGAGAATGCATGTGCTGTTCCACCAGCTGCATCTCCTGCAGCAAACAATCCATCAACTGTCATCATGCGGTTATAACCCCAGAAATATTCTGGTGGCGAAAGATCTTCAGGGCCACTACACCATGCACCTGAACAAGTAGCATGTGAACCCATCACATAGGGCTCAGATGTTGTAAGTTCTGGGTTTTGGTATTTAGGATCTATATCTTGAGCTGCCCATACAACAGCTTGACCTACAGTCATACCTAAGAAGTTTTCCCAACCAATTTCCTCAAGATGAGGGTCTTGGAATGCTTCCATTGTTACCATATGAATTGGACCGCCACCTGCAATTGTCTCTTGAATAAAAGCATGGTTTCTGAGACATGTTGGTGTTGGTACATGATCTAAATAATCGCCAACAATCGCTTTTGTGTTGTCATACCATTTTTTCTCATAATTTTCACCAGCAGCATTTTGAGTGTATGTTTTTAGATGAAGAAAGTATGCACCAACTGGTCCATAACCGTCTTTAAACCTAGTCAATACAATTCTATTTTCCATTTGAGTCATTTTCGCACCAACAGCAATTGGTAGAGCATATGCTGAGCCATTACTCCATGGTGCATACCATGTACGTCCCATTCCTTCACCAACAGATCTTGGTTTGAAGATATGTGATGCACCGCCAGCGGCACAAACTACAGCTTTTGCTCTAAAGACATGGAATTCACCTGTACGCATATTGAAACCACACGCGCCACCAATTCTATTTTCTTTAGCTTCATCCATAAGTAAATGAGTAACCATGACCCTGTTGTAAATTTTATCAGCTGATTTTTTAGCAGCTTCAGCTACTATTGGTTTATAGCTCTCACCATGTATCATGATTTGCCATTTTCCTTCTCTTTGATAACGTCCGGTCTCTTTATTTCTCATAAGCGGTAATCCCCACTCTTCGAACATATGGACAGCAGAGTCTACGTGACGAGCCATATCATAAGCTAGATCTTCACGTACCATACCCATTAAGTCATTTCTTGCATATCTAACATGGTCTTCTGGAGCATTTTCACCCCACTGCATACCCATGTAGCAATTAATAGCATATAGACCTTGTGCAACAGCTCCACTCCTATCGATGTTAGCCTTTTCAGCAACAATGATTTTCATGTCTTTGCCCCAATATCTTGCTTCGAAAGCAGCACCAGTACCGGCCATACCTCCGCCTACAACAAGAATATCGCAATCTTCGTAATGTGTTTTTCTAGCCATTAGTAATAAACTCCTTGTTTTAGTTTACCGATTTTCTGCATTTCTGGTAAACCGTCATTTGCAGTAGCGATTTCTCCAGTTTTTAAATATTTTGGTTCATTGTAAAGAAGCTCTCCATCATATACATCTTTGCTTGGTGATGGCTCAGCTGCTAGTTCAGGAATATATTCACCCCATGGTTTAGTTGTTATTGGTGA
>CBFHLA010000027.1:6975-10418 GCA_965656575.1 Gammaproteobacteria bacterium | reverse complement strand
GCAATTGAAATTATCCAGAAAGTAACGCCAACGTAGTCATTAGCTGCTAAGTCTCCTGCAAATACAAGGGACGGCATCGTAAAGACTAGTACCGCTGGTATTACACGTGATAACAAACCTCTCATAATTCACTCCTGTGTTTAAAGTAATAATTATTCTTGTTCTAAATATATTATGTTATTTAGAAATAATCTAGGAATACTGGCTAAAAAGAAATTCCTTGATATTGATGAATCACAATAGTAGGCATATGTATTAATGCCATAAGAATTGGTGATGTTAGAATACCTATAATCCCAAATAATATTCCTAAAACACCTGCTGTATATTCTTTTTGAAGACAAGCGAGTAATCCTAATATGAAAGCAAGGGGGCTAAATAGGGGAGATAAAATAAATATTCCGATAAATCCGAATACTATACTTAGAGAGCCATAAACAGATGAAGATTGTTTAATAATTATTTTTTCACCATTCATTTATTTATAGTGCTCTCTTCTTTGAGAGAATTGTTTAACGCGTTCTCTCCATTTTTTATATGAACCGAATGAGATATTTTGTTTCATGATGCGTTTAATCATATCGCTATCAATTCCATAAAGATCATTGATGCTATCAAAGCTCACATCATCAGACAGAGCCATATATATAATTTCTCCAATTTCTTTTTCAGTAAGTTTTATTTTTTTATTTGTCATACAAAAAAATTAAATGGTTCCTTCTAAAATATATTTAAGAATTTTAACAGCTTGATCTTGATCTTTGGTTACGGCACATGCAGCTGCATCAACTTCTTTTAATGGATGTTGATTATCATCACTATGTATAACGATAATTGATTTATTCAAAGCAGATGCATATCCAGCATCAAAAGCTGCATTCCATTGTTTGTATTTTTCACCAAACTTAACTATCACAACATCACTGCCTTCAATAGCTTTCTTTGTTCTAATTGAGTTGATATTTGCACCTTTATTATCTTTCCAAAAATTGCTGTCTTCTGCTCCAAGTATTTGAACACCGCAATTATCTGATAACTCGTGGTTTGTAACAGGCGATGAAAATTTGATGTCTAATCCTTCCTGATTACATTTATTAATAATTTCATTTCTCCAGTCGGTATGAATTTCCCCTGATAAATATACGTTTAACATTCTTTTCTCCTTATTGATGCACGTTATTATATAATAAGTGGGAAGTTTTTTAGAATGATTAAGGAATAGTTTGGAAAAGAAAAATAATATGGATAGACAAATAATTGCTATTGGTGGCGGGGGTTTTGGCAGGAACCCCGGCGTTGGAATAATAGAAAAATATATACTAGAACAATCGAAAAAAAGTTTCCCAAACATATGCTTCATACCAACAGCCACAGGTGATAATGATGCATATAAAGTAAGTTACTACTCCACATTTAATAAATTAGATTGTAATCCGATACATCTAGACTTTTTTAAAAGAACGCCTGATTTAGAGGAGACAATAGCTGATCAAGATATTATCTTCGTTGGTGGAGGAAATACTAAGAGCATGTTATCTGTTTGGAAAGAATGGGGGCTAGATATCATTTTAAAGAAAGCTTATGCGAGAGGAACAATAATGAGCGGCGTAAGTGCTGGCGCAATATGTTGGTTTGAGAAAGGAGTTACAGACTCATGGGCAGATAAATTGAACGTAATGGAATGTTTGAGTTTCACAAAAGGGAATTGTTGCCCACATTATGATGAAGAGGCTGAGAGAAAACCATCCCTATCGAGATTTATTACTGAAAATACACTCAGTAATTGTTATGCCATAGATGGTGGGTGTGCGTTACATATAAAAAATGACACTCAATATAAATCAATTTCTTTTGTGACTGATAAGAATTCATTTCTAGTTAAAAAAGAGAATGAAGAAATTATTGAAGAGCTAATATCTAAAACACATATTTCTTAATATTATTTTCATTTGTATCTTTGCCAATCTTAACTGATGCTGTACTATGGCAACTCATAATTGATAGCTTAGTATTGTAAGACTAATAGATACTCCTTCGTTTCTAACAATACAATATGCTTCATGATAATGAATAATAAATAAATCGCTATGATCAAAACAAAAGACCTAGGAATTTCATTTTCAGGACACAAGATATTTCAAAACGTTAATATCGTCATTAATAAAAAAGAAAAAGTTGGATTTATTGGCAGAAATGGAAGCGGGAAGAGTACGTTCTTAAAAATTATTATTGGTCAGATTGAGCAAGATGATGGTGATGTGATTATGCCAAAAGGCTATAAGATTGGTTATCTAGATCAACATATTAAATTTACTCACAATACTGTAGTTGATGAGGTATGTAGTGTTCTAAGCGGTGACAGAGAATATGAAATTTGGAAAGGAGAGACAATATTAACAGGTCTTGGGTTTTCGGAAGAAGAAATGGCAAATGATCCAAAAGGTTTTTCTGGAGGTAATCAGGTCAAAATTAACTTAGCAAAACTTTTATTAGAGGAGCCTGATATGTTGCTCTTAGATGAGCCCACAAACTATCTTGATATACATTCCATCAAATGGCTTGAGAGTTTTCTAATTGACTGGCGAGGCGAACTAATACTTGTAACTCATGATAGAAGTTTTATGAATAATGTCATTAGTCATACACTTAATATTCATAGGGGTGAGTTTAAGAAAACTTCTGGTACAACAGAAAAAGTGTTGGATAAAATAGAAGCCGAAGAAGAAATTTACAATAAAACTGTCGAGAATGAAGCTAAGAAAAGAGAGAAGACTGAAGCGTGGATCAATAGATTTAAGTCTAAAGCAAGTATGGCTACACGTGCACAATCTAAAATTAAAATGCTTGAAAAAACAGAGAAGAGAGAGAAATTATCTGCAATTATTAACCTGGATTTTAAATTTAATTACGAACCTTATAACAGCAAAGAAAATTTAGTTAACTCCAGCAAACTTGAATTTTATTATGAACAAGAAAAACCTCTCATTAAAAAGTTATCATTCAGCATAAAGAGTACTGATAAAATTTGTATTATTGGGAAAAATGGCAAGGGTAAATCAACCTTGCTTAAACTAATTACAGGTGATCTTGAGCCTGTCACAGGTTATACGAATAAACACATCAAAACAAAGATTGGTTATTTTGGACAAATGAATATTGATAGATTAGATCCTAAAAATAGTATTTATATGGAGCTTCAGAAATGTGTACCAAATATGCCAGAATCAAAAGTGCGAAGCATCTGCGCTAATATGATGTTTCAAGATAATTTATCTAATAAAAAAATTAATGTACTGTCTGGTGGTGAAAAAAGTCGAGTCATGCTAGGTAAGATTTTAATTAACCCTGCTAACTTGCTTTTACTTGATGAGCCCACAAACCATCTGGATTTAGATTCATGTGATTCATTACTTGCAGCAATCAAAGATTTTGATGGAGCCGTA
>CBFHLA010000027.1:0-6879 GCA_965656575.1 Gammaproteobacteria bacterium | reverse complement strand
AGAATAAATATAAAAATAATAATTAATGAGAAAAAGAATGCATGAAAGAAATCTTTTGAATTTGTTATTGATTTATTAAATAAATACACTGCACTTAGTGAGACAGGGATTGAAAATGCATAAATATAGCCGATAACATAGCCTATGCTTCCTGCAATTGATCCGTTTTGCTCAATACGCCAAGAAAATACTAGGATTGATAAGATTAAAGCAAATAAAATAGTGTGGCTTTTTGAAGTGTATATTTCTATAAATTTATATTTTCTTGATAACAGAATACCGAGGCATGATAATGCAAATAAGACTAGAGCAAGTGCAATAAAAATCATAATTAAACAATACAGAAATGTGTTTTATAGTGCAATAATTCATTGATATTACTGACTACTCCACTGTAGTTGCTTTTGCTAAGTTTCTTGGTTTGTCACCATAATTCTTTTTTATTAAATACTTCTAAACACTTAAACCTATGTGATTGTTTTGGAATATTTGTGTCATTAATTGACAAACCCAACCATCCAAATGGATATTCTAATGAAAATGGAGGTATAAACTTTTTACCTATTTCTTCATTGAATCCAAATCGTTTGTAATAAGCAGGATCTCCATAAACTAAAAGAACATCGACATTGTCTTTTATGAGAATTCTTATTCCAGTATTAATTAAATTTATTCCTATTCCCTTTTTTTGATACTTTGGAGATACTGCTAACGGTGCTAAAAGATATCCTGATACGTTATTTGATTCCATGTATATGGGACTAAATGAAATATAACCAATTACCTCTTTATCTTGTTCAAATACTAGAGATCGAACTAAAGGGGAAGATTTTTCTTTAAATAAATCAGTAACTAATTTTTTAATAATTTCACTTTCATTTTCTTCGAAAGCAGAACAAATTACTTTTAAAATTTGATCGATATCTTTTTCTTCAATATTTCTTACCATATTTTAATTCTAACTAATTTCTATAGTTATTGGAGTTGTAGTAACTGAATATTCTTTACTTCGTTGAATATGTCTGTTGTATTTATATCTGGTCATTAAAACTAACTGTTTTGTGTATCTTTTACCGGTTGGAGTTTTAATATTTAAAGAATAGAAGTGGTTAGCAATTTGCTGATCAGTTAAACCCTTTTTCTTGAGTTTAAGTATTTTTTGAATTTGCTCATTTCGATAACCGATCAGTGAAAACTGTGAAAGTGCTTTGGTGGTAATACTTTCGGTGAATTTTATCTGAATTTCTTTGAATTCAGAATATATCAATCGAAATCTACTCCACTGTGACTGATTTTGCTAAATTCCTAGGCTTATCAACATCAGTCTTTTTCTTTAAAGCTACGTGATAGCTTAATAATTGTGCCGGTATAATATAAAGAATGGGCACTATAAGATCAGGGCAATCGGGCATTTTAATAATTTCTACTTTCTTATTTTTTCTAGGAATTTTTTTATTTGTAAATATGAATGTTTGTCCTTGTCTAGCTTCTACCTCAGCAAGATTAGATAGTACGAGTTTTGCTAGATGATTATCTGGTAGAAAACAAACAACAGGCATCTTTTTATCAACAAGAGCCAAAGGTCCGTGCTTAAGCTCGCCTGAATGATATGCAGATGCATGAATATACGATATCTCTTTTAATTTAAGAGCTCCTTCTAGTGCAATTGGATAAGAGCCTCCTTTGCCTAAAAATAATGTATGGTCTTTATTTTTAAACTTAGATGATATTTTTTTTATTTCAGGCTCAAGTTTATAGACTAAATTTATTATTTTATCAATCTGCTTCATATCAGAGACCATTTTCTTCTCAGATAGCTCAGTATTTCTCGAAACTATGATGGATAACAACAATAATGAAAATAGTTGAGAGGTAAATGCTTTAGTTGAAGCTACACTAATTTCAGGACCTGCATTCATAAGGAACACCAAATTCGACAGTCTTGTAATAGTACTTTCAGCTACGTTACATATAGCAAGTGTATCTATGTAACCCAATCTCTTTGCTTTCTTAAGTGATGAAATTGTATCTGCTGTTTCTCCAGATTGTGATATACATACAAATAAGGTATCAGGCAGAATATTAATTTTTTTATATTTGTATTCACTTGCAACTTCAGCTGTACACGTAATCGTTGAATGTTGTTCTATCCAGTCTTTTGCAACTAAAGATGCATGGTAACTTGTGCCGCAGGCAACAAAATGAATGTGTTTAATTTTACTAAGTATCCTGTCTGTATTTGGGCCGAATATATTTGGCAACAATGAAGCTTGTCCTACGTAACGACTCATCATTTCATTTAATATTGCCTTTTGCTCATATATTTCTTTATGCATAAAATGTTTGTGGCCCACTAGAGATACTTGCCTGTCTTGAAGACTTGTTGTAATGACTTTCTTGATAAGAGGTTTATTCTTTTTATTAAAAATAATAACTTTTTCTGGTGATAATTCTGCGAACTCGCCGTCTCCAAGTGTTAGATATTTTTGGGTGTCTTTGAGTACGGGGCTTATGTCTGATGCGATGTAATTTTCATTTGCACCTTTTGCAATAATTAATGGGCTGCCATTAGATGCTGCAAACAACTTATCGGGTAAGTCGGAGTTAATAGCTCCAATTGCATAACTACCTTCGAGAATTTTAACTGAGTTAATAAGAGCGGATCTCATGTCTTTACATTTTTTATAATTATAATTAATGAGATGAGCTATGACTTCAGAATCTGTGTCACTTTTGAAAGCATACTTCTTTTTTATTAAATGCGCTTTAATGTCTTCGTAATTCTCAATAATACCATTATGTACTATGTCTATAATTCCAGAATTATGTGGATGAGTATTTTTTAATAATGGCTCACCATGAGTTGCCCACCGTGTATGAGCAATACCTGTTGAAATATTGGCAATGGCTTTTAGCTTTTTTTTAAGATGATTTATGGGCCCTGTTGATTTAATTACAAGGTTTTTGTTGCCTTGGGATAGGCCCGCAATACCTGATGAGTCATAGCCTCGATATTCAAGTTTCTTTAACCCATTAAATAGTTTATTAGAAATAGTTTTTTTTGAGGTAATGCCGTATATGCCACACATTATCTTTTCTTTTTTATTTTAGACGTTTTTGTTTTCCAATTACGTATTGTCATTTGTTTACTTCTTGCAATTGTTAAATTTCCTGAACCAGTAGTGTCTTTTGTAATCGTGGATCCTGCCGCAATAAATGACCCTTCCCCGATTATAACTGGTGCTACCAACATAGAGCCAGAGCCAATAAAAGAATCATCTTTTATGATAGTTTTATTTTTATTAATACCGTCATAGTTACAGGTAATTGCCCCCGCACCGATATTGATATTATTTCCGAGTATCGCATCGCCTATGTAACTAAGATGGTTGATTTTAGTAAAATCACCAATCGTAGAATTCTTAATCTCTACAAAATTACCAATGTTGCATGAGTTTTTAACTTTAGTCCCTGGTCTGATACGTGCAAAAGGGCCTACTGTAGAGTTATCACCAATGGAAGCGCCAAAGATAATTGTATTAGGTTTAATAAATACATTTTTCCCAATCTTGCATCTATTTAGAAAACAGTTATGACCTATAGTTGAATTTTCACCTATACTCACATCATCCTCAAAAACACAATTAATATCAATTTCAACATTTTTACTTACACGAAGATTTCCTCTGATATCAGTTCTTGATGGATCTCTAATCAATGTTCCTGTCTCTAGCAATTTTTCTGATTTTTGTCTTAAGTATTTTTGTTCAAGTTTAACGAGATCATTTTTAGAATTAACGCCTGTTACTTCTAGTTCATTTTTAAATTTGAATGTTGCAACTTTGTGATTCTTGTCGATGAGAAGTTTTATAATATCTGTTAAATAGTATTCTTTCTTTTGATTGTTATTATTTATAAGAGATATATATTCTCTTAATATTTTTTCATGGATTGCGATAATACCAGTATTTACTTCTTTGATTTGTCTTTGATCCATGGTTGTTTCTTTATCTTCTATGATGGACTTAAGTTTATTATTTTCTCTTATGATTCTTCCATAACCTTTTGGGCTCTCTAGTTCAACTGTTCCAACGACTGCATCGTTTTTATTAAGCTTAGTTATAATCTTTTTTATTGAAGTGCTGCCAATAAATGGAATATCGCCACATAATATCAATAATTTATTATTAGATACTATTTTTTTCTTCAGCGCTGCTTTTACTGCACCTGCTGTTCCGTTAAGTACATTTTGATATACATAATCTATAGACTGCTCATCAAGGATTTTTTTTATGCCAGATGAGTTTTTATTAATTACGCATATATTTTCTTTCGCTTTAGCATTTTTTAGTGAAGATATTATGTGATTGATTACAGGCTTTCCTGCTATATCAAAAAGTAGTTTTGATTTATTAGCTTTCATTCTGGTGCTTTTACCAGCACCTAGAATTATAGATGTGAACATACAAGCTACCCCTTGCTTATTTTTTACTATTACTTCTCAGTTTTTTAATGAGACGCAATTGAGCAGCTGCTTGTAATAACTCTGACTTAGCTTTCGTTGCATCAACTTCATTAGCACTATTTTTCATAGCTTCTTGTGCTAATCGCTCTGCTTCTAAAGCTCTTTCCTCGTCTAAATCATCTTCTCTTAATGCAGTATCTGACAAAATCGTTACCTCATTAGGTTGTATTTCCAATATACCACCACTTACATAAAAGGTCTTCATTTCATCTTTGTTAATTTGTGCACGTACATCACCTGGTTTTAGCTTTGTAATCAATGGGGTGTGTTTTGGAGATATCCCAACCTCTCCCATTTCTGCAGGAGCATAAACCATTTCAACTTCTTCCGAGAAAAGTTCCTCTTCAGCACTCACAATCTCAAGTTTTATTTTATCTGGCATTATTTAATTTCTTCTGCTCTTTTTTCTGCTTCAGATATTTCACCTATCATATAAAAGGCTTGTTCTGGTAAATGATCATAGTCGCCATTTACAATTGCTTGGAAACCTTTAATGGTGTCTTTCAGTGATACATATTTACCTGGAGTCCCAGTAAAAGTTTCAGCAACATAGAAAGGTTGTGATAAATATCTCTGTATTTTACGCGCTCTATTTACAGCAAGCTTGTCCTCTTCAGATAATTCGTCCATACCTAGTATTGCAATGATATCTTTTAACTCTTTGTATTTTTGAAGAACCCCTTGTACTGCTCTAGTCGTATCATAGTGCTCTTGTCCAATAATTAGCGGATCCAATTGCCTACTAGTAGAATCAAGTGGATCTACCGCAGGGTAGATGCCTAGTTCAGCGATGTTACGAGATAATACAACTGTTGCATCTAAGTGAGCAAATGTTGTAGCTGGACTTGGGTCTGTTAAATCATCAGCTGGAACATACACGGCTTGTATAGATGTAATAGATCCTGATTTTGTAGATGTAATACGCTCCTGTAATACACCCATCTCCTCAGCAAGTGTTGGTTGATATCCTACAGCTGATGGCATACGTCCAAGAAGTGCTGACACTTCAGTACCAGCTAATGTGTATCGATAAATATTATCTACGAAGAGCAAGGTATCACTACCTTCATCTCGAAAGTGTTCAGCCATTGTTAAACCAGTTAAAGCGACACGGAGTCTGTTCCCTGGAGGTTCATTCATTTGACCATAGACCAATGCAACTTTATCTATAACTTGAGCATCTGTCATTTCATGAAAGAAGTCGTTTCCTTCACGTGTTCTCTCCCCAACTCCTGCAAAAACAGAAAACCCGCTATGCTCAGCAGCAATGTTTCTAATTAATTCCATTAAGATCACAGTTTTTCCAACTCCTGCGCCTCCAAATAATCCAACTTTAGATCCTTTTGCAAATGGACATATCAAATCAACGACCTTAATACCTGTTTCAAGAATTTCAATTTCAGATGCTTGTTCAGAGAACGTAGGAGCAGCTCTATGAATAGGCATTGTTTTCTCTGCTTTGATATCGCCAGCATTATCAACAGGCTCACCAAGAACATTCATTATTCTTCCGAGTGTTTTTTCACCAACTGGAACGTTAATAGGAGCGCCAGTGTTATTTACTGACAAACCTCTTTTTAATCCATCTGTAGAACCCATAGCAATTGTTCTTACAATTCCGTCACCAATCTGTTGTTGTACCTCAAGTGTAAGACCACTTTCATCTACTTTTAATGCATCAAATATTTTCGGCATAGAGTTCCTTGAAAACTGCACATCGATTACAGCTCCAATAATTTCTACAACTTTACCTGCTTCCATTTTTTTCTCCTATCTTATAATGCGGCAGCACCAGAGATAATCTCTGAAATTTCCTGAGTTATCGCTGCTTGTCTGTTTTTGTTATATATTAATTGTAATTCTGATATTAAATCTGTTGCATTATCTGATGCAGCTTTCATAGCTACCATTCTTGATGCTTGTTCACATGCCAGATTCTCAACTAAGCCTCGGTAGACTAGGGATTCTATATATCGTGTGAACAATGACTCTAAAACAGTTTCCGCATCAGGCTCATATAAATAGTCCCAGTAGTAGTCATAATCACTATTTTTTTCTTCAGATTTAATGGGTAGAACTTTTTGGATTACAGGCTCCTGACTGACAGTGTTCAAGAATTTATTGTACACAAGATATACTTCGTCTATATCGCCGTTGATAAAATTATCAATTGTGCTTTTTATTAATCCTAATACTTGTTCTATTTTCGGTTTATCCCCAAGTTGTGCAGTTTGTGCCATAACGTCACCACCCATTCTTTGAAAAAATGATGATGCTTTACTGCCTATAAGTGAAAAGGAAGGTTTAATATCTGTTTTTTTATCTTCTTCTATAGATTCAACAACTAGCTTGAA
>CBFHLA010000026.1:0-11210 GCA_965656575.1 Gammaproteobacteria bacterium | reverse complement strand
AATGAGGTTCCCCTACTTTATCAATAAAACAGCTCCAGTGTCTAAAGTTCAGAGCTTGCTTGATTATACTGTGTCTCTTATTGGAGAGATTGAAGATGGTAAATCTAAGCTAAAAGTAAAAGTTATGGTGCCAGTAACAAGCTTATGTCCTTGTTCAAAAAAGATCTCTGACTATGGCGCTCATAATCAAAGATCTCATGTCACAATCACTGCTACCATAAAAGATTTTATTTGGATTGAAGAAATTATTGACATTGTTGAGAGTGAAGCTTCATCTGAACTTTATGGTTTATTAAAAAGACCTGATGAAAAGTTTGTTACTGAAAGAGCTTATGATAATCCTAAATTTGTTGAAGATATGGTAAGAGACATAGCTGTCCATTTCAATGGCGATGATAGGGTAACAGAATATGTAGTAGAGTCAGAAAATTTTGAATCAATACATAATCACTCGGCATATGCTCAGATTCATAAAATCAAAGATTAAATCATTATTTCAGCTTAACGTATAAACCTCTTAACACTTCCTCGGATGCAGGGTCATTCATTTGAACAAACGAATTATTTTCAATACTTATTAGTGTAGCTGATCCATTTTCTCCTCCTAGATTAAGTCTTATAAATAATGTTTCAGAGGATGATTTATTAAATAAATTTGAAAAAAATCCATTATCTCTTGGGTCCTTATCGTCTAAAGAAATTTGAATGTAACCATCTGACTGGCTTTGTTCAATGATATTTATTCCTAAAACATCTAGTGCTGTCACTACTGCAGGATATGTTCTTTCGTAAATATCTGGAACATAAAGAGTTTGTAGATTATTATCATCTGAATATATAGAAACTTGATTTCTTATACCTGTTGATTTTGCTACAGTATACCCTGCCTCCCTAGCTTCATCACCTCCAAGGTAAATGTACATTCTGCTTATCATTTCATTTTCAAATTCAGAATCTCTTGCTCTATTCTGCCATCTGAATTCAGAATCACCGTCAGACATAAACTCTTTACCATAATGGGTAATTAAAATATCATATCCATCATTTTTTTTAATTAATCTTGTTTTGTAGCTATCTCTAGTCTCGGGTGAAACTAAAAGTGGGATATATCTTCCAACTACTCTTTGAATTGTTCCTAGCTGAACTTCACTTAAATTTTCAAGATAATTTGTTCTCATTGAGGAAACAATTAAATCAGAATTAACCAATAAGAATCCTTCTTGCGTCCAAAAAGTTTTTATTTTATTCCACAAGGAAATCTTATCCTGTGTTTTTACAGAGAGAAACATATCAGTTCCTTGTTTGTATACTTTAATCCCCTCTAATTCTGTATCTATGGTAAATAATTTTTCAGCATCATTTTCAACTACATCTGGAAGCAACAAAGAATCTTTTGTATCAGGATTAGTTAGATTAGGAGGTAATATTAAATCAATTTGGCCCGAAGAATAATCCTCATTTGTTTTGTAAACTAGTTTCTCATTTCTTGGGTCAGATAAAATATTTTTAGCATAGTCTGTCATACTAGAACAACTGGATATTAAAAATGATGTCAAAATTACAACATGTATATTTTTATTCATTTATTGCTCCAGAGTCCAATAATGCCTGATTGAGTTGCTTATGATATTTTTCGTCGAGCCACGTCAGCGGAAGGCGTATACCTTTCTTTATCAAACCCATTCTGTTAAGACACCATTTGACAGGTATTGGATTTGATTCACAAAACAATACATCATGTAATACATCTATTTGATTATTTAACTCAGAAGCCTTCTCTAAATCTCCTTCCATGGCATGCATGCACATCTTATGCATTTGTTTTGGTACGATATTTGCGGTAACCGAGATATTCCCTGAAAATCCATCTAGAAGATCGCCCATTGATGTTTTATCGTCACCTGTAAATATTTGTATGTTGTCAGAACATAAATTTAACAGCTCTTTTGACCGCTGTTTATTTCCAGAAGCTTCCTTGATACCGACTATATTATTATGCGACGATAAGCGATAAACAGTCTCTGGTTGCATGTCTACAGATGTTCTTCCTGGGACATTATATAGTATTTGCGGTATAGAAACCTGATCGGCTATTTTCTTATAGTGTTGATACAGACCTTCTTGGGTAGGTTTATTGTAATAAGGCGTCACTAGCAAGCAACCATCAGCTCCATTTTTTTTAGCACTTTCAGTTAACTCTATAGCTTCTGATGTTGAATTTGCTCCCGTACCAGCAATAACAGGGATTCTTCCGTTTACTAAGTCAATAGTTGTTTTTATTACTTTGGAATGTTCATTAAAATCTAATGTTGCAGATTCTCCGGTCGTACCAACAGAGATAATTACGTCAGTCAAATTATCTACATGAAATTCTATGAGTTGTTCCAGTGACTCAAAGTCTAGTGATCCATCTTCATTCATTGGAGTTGCTATCGCGACCATACTTCCTTTAAAAACACTCATATTTAACCTGCTGCCGGCCTTTCAGGCCAAACATTCAAAATTGTACTTATTAATACTGCTAAAGGAATGGCGAAGAAAACTCCCCATATGCCCCAAACAGACCCAAAAAATAATATAGACAATAATATAGCAAAAGGATGTATGTTTACAGCGTCAGAAAACAAAACAGGAACAACTACATTTCCGTCCACAGCCTGAATTACTAAATGTCCTATAACCACATACCAGAATTCAGAACCAAGTGCCCACTGAAAGTAAGCTACAAGAATAATAGGTATAGTCACAGCTATCATCCCAACGTATGGAATTATAACAGACAGTCCACACAAAAAGCTTAGTAGTAACGAATAGTTCAAACCTAATGCAAAAAATAAAATAAATGATGATATCCAAACAATCATAATTTCTATGAACTTACACCTAATGTAATTGCCTATTTTCAGATTTAATTCTGAATATGCCCTTCTGGTTAATTCAAGTTTTTTAGGGAAGAACCTAGCAATCCAACTGTTTATTGTTTCTTTATCAAACAACATAAAAAATATCATAATTGGAACTAGTATTGCGTACACAATTATAGCGAATAAACCGCCCGCTGAAGCTAATGAAAATGTAAAGATTGAATTTCCTACTTTTGATGTTTCTCCTTGTAGGCCAAGAAATATATTATCTATATAATCTTTTGGTATATATTCATTTTCGTCGTAAAGTCCTAAAATTAATTGTTTACTCTTGTTAAAAATTTCAGGAAGAGACTTAACAAGTAACGTGAGTTGATCAAGAAGTAGTGGTAACAACATAAAAAGAGTAAGAACACTTATGATTAAAAATAGGAAAAAAACAACTATTACAGAAAAGTGTCTAGTTGCTTTAGTAATTTTCATTAGGTGCTGAACCAAACCCTCTAACATATATGCTAAAACGATAGCTACTAAAATAGGTGCAATAGTTTGCACTAATATATATGTCACTATGATGGAAAATATTAATACAAGTGCCAGTGAGACTTGGTTAGGATCGGTAAAGTTGTCTGTGTACCAATCTTTTATTAATTTTATCATTGACTTAGTTTAACTTAATTATTGATACATATGATACATATAATCATGGTAAACTTAAATACAAAAAAAATGGTAGTTCCAAAATGAAAGCATCATCATATCCTTTGTTTACTCAAAAAAATGACCCTTCAGATGCTGAGATAATCAGTCACAAACTGATGCTTAAAGCAGGACTTGTAAGACAACAGTCGACAGGACAATACAGTTTCTTACCTATAGGTTATCGTGTGTTAAAAAAAATAGAAAATATAATTAGAGAAGAGATGGATTCTATAGGTGTAGCTGAAATACTCATGCCGTCAGTACAACCTTCTGAACTCTGGCAAGAATCTGGTAGATGGGAAAGTTATGGATTAGAGCTATTAAGATTAAATGATAGACATGATAGAGAGTACTGTCTAGGTCCAACGTTTGAAGAAGTTATAACTGATTTGGTCAGAAAAGATTTAAATAGCTATAAACAACTTCCGTTAAACATGTACCAAATATCAACAAAGTTTAGAGATGAGATTAGACCGAGATTCGGCATTATGCGTGCAAGAGAATTTATAATGAAAGACGCATACTCGTTTCATATTAATGAGAAATGTCTAGATAATTGGTATCAAAATTATAAGGCTGCTTACAATAATATTTTTAAAAGATTACAGCTGGATTACACGATGGTAGATGCTGATAGTGGAAATATAGGCGGCAGTAAGTCAAATGAGTTTCATGTGCTTGCTGAGGCAGGTGAAGATGACCTTCTAATCGATGAGAAAGGTGTAGGAACTAATTTTGAAATTGCAAAAGCTAAGTATGGATCTAATGATATAGAAAAAATAGTCCATGAAAATAATTTGATACATAAAAAAGGTATTGAAGTCGGGCATATATTTAAACTTGGAGACAAATATAGTAAATCAATGGGATTATCAATTGCTGATGCTGACTTAAATATTAACCATCTGCAAATGGGCTGCTATGGTATCGGTGTTTCGAGGATAGTAGCGGCAGCTATTGAACAAAATTACGATGAAAAAGGTATTATATGGCCAATGAGCATAAGCCCTTTCCAAATCGTATTAGTTGAAATGGATGGACATAAAAATGAACCTGTAAGATCATTTACTAATGAGATATATCAAGCTATGAAAAGGAATGGGATTGAAATAATTCTAGATGATAGAAATGTAAAGCTTGGAAACAAGCTTCACGATTGGGAATTAATGGGTATACCGAACATTGCCATTATCGGGAAAAAAGAAGCCGAAAATAATATAGTTACTTTCAAGAAACGAAGTAGTTCAGAAAAAGAGAGTTTAAGTATTGATAAGTTAATGTTAAAAATAAGCGCAGATTAATCTAAAAACCTATAGTTGTCTTTTTGTTTCTCATACTGTTCTAAAGCCATATTTGCTTCATTTAGTGCTTTCTTTGCTAGTGTAATTGATTTTTTAAAATCTTTTTTATTATGCGCTTTTTTTGCACTTTTAATTATCTTCTTTGTATCTCTCCAAGGGTTTTTTACTTTAACTACTTTTTTGTAATTAATTTCAGCCTGTTTGATGTACTTTGATGATGTGGGTTCATCGTAAACATCTGCACTATAACTTACAACTGGAGTAATCATAATCAGGACAAGAAATATAAAAAGTGCTTTCATTGGTTAACCTCCAAAAATTTAATATCTAATTCCTCTCTGTAACCAACTACCCATAAACCTCTACTTCGTGCGTGAGTCTCAGCTTTCCTTTTGGAGTCGAGAGAGATACTGCTGTTTATTATGAGGCTTTGTCCAGGTAAAATCAAATCTGCGTCATAAATTCTATCAGCATTTTTTTTAAATATATTTGGCCAATAATAAGGATTATCATAATATTTTTGTGATAATGACCACAATGTGTCACCAAATTTGACATTATGATAAATGTATTCAGTTTCATCTCCTTGTATAGATGAGAATTTTGATGTGCCAGATATTTCTGCAACATGCGTTGAACAAGCAGCTACTGTTAAAATACATATTATCGAAAAAATTTTAAAACTATTCTTTTTGGTGCTCATTACGGGTATTCTATTTATATGAAAGATATTCTTATTCTATATTACTCGAAAAATGATTCAACTAAAAGAATGGCACGGGTTATTGCTAGAGGAGTAGAATCGGTTACTGGTACAACTGCTGTAATCAGGACTGTCAAATCACATCATTACAAGGATAGTGATGATCTTCTTGTATCAAAGCAAGATTTAAAATCTTGTTCAGGAATGATTATAGGCAGCCCAACTCACTTTGGAAACATGGCAGCACCACTGAAAGAATTTCTAGATAGCACTACAGAAGAGTGGGTAAATAATACTTTAGAAAATAAACTAGGCGGTGTGTTCACATCAACTTCAAGCTTACATGGTGGCCAAGAAACTACTCTTCTAAGCATGATGTTACCATTGTTGCATCATGGTATGATTTTAGCCGGTGTTCCTTATAGCGAAAAAGCATTGACTTCTACAACATCCGGCGGAACGCCTTATGGTCCATCACATGTATCTCATAATCAAAAAAGTGAACTGACCGAAGAAGAAAAACAAATATGTCTTACGTATGGTAAAAGATTTGCAAATATCATAAAAAATATGAATTCTTAATTTGCATGCAAACTAATAGCTTTTTTAATAAAAGGTATTGTTACTCTTCTTTTCATCGATAATGAAACATGGTCTAAAGTTTTTATGAATGCACATAAAAAATACAAGTCTCTACTGCAATTATTGATAATATAGTTGAGAACCTTTTCTGATACTTCAAGCCCTCTATCAGAGCAGTAGGACATCATAATTTCAATTTTTTCTTCGTCGTTAAGATCTTTAATATTAAAAATCTTATCTGATATTAGTCTAGATGATAAATCATTAAGTTTTAAATTACATTTATCAATGTCTTTTGTGGAGGTTACTACAGCTGAAGTATTGTTTAATATCTGATTATTTATAAGCGAAAATATTTTTTCTTCAGAATTATTTTTTAGTATTATTTTATCTAAATTATCAATAATAATGAGCTCATATTTAGCATGGCAATCTATGTTGTCTAATTCAGTACTCTCATTGATATTTAAGTAATGACCTAAATCTAAATGACTTAACGCTTCACAAATATGAGACTTACCAGATGCTTTCGCTCCATAAATAAGTATTAACTGTTTCTCTTTAGTTATATTTAAAAGAGAAGAGTATAAATCAAGGTTATCACCAACTATATAATTAGAGAATGTTTTCTTTGTATAGAATCCAAAGCTTATTGGTATTTGATCATATATAAGGTCTTGAGTCATTTCAGTATCTATAGTAATTTCTTTGAGTTATAATTATAACCTATCTAATGCTATGAATAATAAGCAAAAACATAAAATTAATTACAAGGATTCTGGAGTTGATATCGAAAAGGCAGATAAGCTCATAGGCTCCATTAAAACTAAACATAAAAAAAATGATAAGAATATACTGTCAGGCATTGGAGGATTTTCAAGCCTCTATAAGATTGATAAGAAGTTAAAAGATCCAGTCATAGTTTCTGGTACCGATGGAGTTGGAACTAAATTAAAAATTGCAAATAAATTAAACATCCATAAATATATTGGGCAAGACCTTGTGGCAATGTGTGTTAATGATGTAATAACCAGTGGTGCTCAGCCATTGTTCTTCTTAGATTATCTAGCAACAAGCAAAATAGATCTAAGTATTCATAAGGCTGTACTAAAAAGTATTAAGAAAGCTTGTGAAGACTGTGAAATGACATTAATAGGTGGCGAAACTGCTGAGATGCCAGGAATGTATAATAATAAAGAATATGATTTGGCTGGATTCTGTGTTGGTATTGTTTCTGAAAAAAAAATAATTAATAACAAAAAAGTTAAAGAAGGAGATGTGATATTAGGTATAAAATCAAATGGATTTCATTCTAATGGCTATTCACTTATAAATAAGTTAATTGAAAAAGACAGGTTAAAATTAAAAGATAGTTTAAATAATACGAAAATAAGTTCTCTTTTAATCAAACCAACTAGATTATATGTGCATATAATTAAAGAATTGATGAAAAAAATTGAAATAAATGCTTTAGCCCATATCACAGGAGGAGGTATTACTGATAATGTACCTAGAGTCATACCTGATGAACTTGCAGCTTGCATAAACCTTCATTCTCTTAAAATTCCTAAACCATTTAGACATATTCAAGAGCTATCAAAAATAAGTGAAGAAGAAATGCTAAAAACATTTAACTGTGGTATTGGGATGGTTGTAATTATCAATAAAAAATATCTATCAAAAGCTCATAAGTTGTTAAATATAAATAAAGAAAAATATAAAGTTTTAGGTCAGATTATAAAAAAACCAGAAAATTCTAAAATAATATATGTCGATTAAAAAATGTGTAGTGCTCTTCTCTGGTGCTGGTTCTAATTTAGAGAATCTTTTAAATCAACAGGATGAATTAAAACATAAACTTAAATATGTTCATGCATTTACTAATAATCATGATGCGGGCGGAATTAATGTATGTAAAAAATATAAGCTTCCGGTGTCAATTGGGAAAAAAGAAAATATAAATGAAAGTCTTGATAGTTTCCTTTCTAATATCAATCCAGATTTAATAATATTATCAGGTTATATGAAAATTGT
The DNA here is from genome assembly GCA_965656575.1 of Gammaproteobacteria bacterium. GTDB lineage: Bacteria > Pseudomonadota > Gammaproteobacteria > CACLCV01. The sequence continues at coordinate 3,024 of CBFHLA010000026.1, read as the reverse complement.
ACCACCATATATTGTGGAGAAATACCTTGGGAAGATTATTAATATACATCCTTCATTGTTGCCCAAATATCCAGGGCTTAATACATATGAGAAAGTAATCTCAAATAAAGATAAATATCATGGCGCAACTGTTCATTATGTTACAAAAGCACTGGATCAAGGCCCCATTATCTTGCAAGGTAAGTTCTCGGTTGATGAAAAAATGACAAGACGAGATTTGGAAAGATTAACACACAAAACAGAGTATTCTATCTTTCCAGTGGCAGTTGAATGGTTTGCTAATGATTTACTTCAATATAATGGTAATAATATAATTTTAAATAATGAGAATATTCATTCACCAATCACTTATATAATAAATCTCAATGATTGATAATTTTTTTTCCAAGTGTTTTGGCTGTTTGATGGTAGGTATTTTATTTACAGAAATAGCTATATCAGCCCCGAAAGTTTATAGTGCAATATATAGCCTTAAAAAAGGCGGTATAGAATTTGCACGTTCAAAACATAATCTTAGTTATAACTCTAATTCAGATGAATGGTGCATAACGTCCTCTAGTTACACAGTTGGTATTTTTAGCATTAAAAAAGATGAAAGAAATGAAACTAGCTGCTTTAAATACAATAGAAGTAGCCATCTTGATGCTATAAATAGTAATGTTAGTTCTAATGATTTTGTAAGAACAAATACCTATACTTATAAGAGAACCAGAGGTAAAAAGAAACATACGGTAGAGGTGAAAAGAATTGATGATAGCTTAGTAACGGTAATAGATGGCACACTTTCAACGAATAAGAATTATGCGAGCATTGATAGATTGGTAGCTCAACTATTTGGTTATACTTTTAAAAACATTAAAGTTAATGATAAAGGAAGAGAGCGCCAATATAATTTTAAAATAATTGGAAAAGAAACTATATCAACAATTTTTGGAGCTTCAGAATCATTAATAGTTAGTAAAAATATTAATGAGAGTAAAAGAAATACTCTGACATGGTATTCAATAAATAACGATTACATTCCTGTAGTAGTAGAGCAATATAGAATTAATGAGCATAAATTTACTGCTACCTTAATAGAATTCCAAGACTAATTATTTTTTTCGTGTTTTAAGTCTTAATGAGTTAATTTTTATAAAGCCTTCGGCATCTCTTTGGTCATAAGCGCCTGAATCATTTTCAAATGTAGACAAGTCCTCTGAATATAATGAATTTGGGGATCTTCTACCTTCGATTATAACGTTTCCTTTGAATAGTTTAACTTTTACGTCGCCTGAAACTTTGTTTTGAGATTTATCTATCAAACCTTGTAATGATTCTCTTTCCGGACTGAACCAATAACCGTTATATATAAGTCTTGAATATCTATTAGTTAAATCCTCTTTTAAATGTAACATTTCTCTATCAAGGGTGATTGATTCCATTGCTTTATGAGCTTTAAAATAAATTGTTCCGCCAGGTGTCTCATAACAACCCCTGGATTTAATTCCAACGTATCTGTTCTCAACAATATCATCTCTGCCTATTCCGTGATGACCTGCTAGTACATTAAGTTCATTTAATATTTCAGAAGGATTCATATTTTTACCATTGATAGCAGAAACATCACCTTTATCAAAAGATAATGTAATTGTTTGAGGTTTTGACTTACTCTTTTCGATAGACTTTGTTCTCAACCACATTGCCTCTTCTGGTTTTTTCCATGGGTCTTCAAGAATGCCACCTTCATAAGAGGTATGTAAAATATTAGCATCCATTGAATAAGGACTTGTTTTACCTTTATCAAAATCAACAGCAATTTTATGCTTCTTTGCATAAGCCATCAAATCAGATCTAGATACAAAATTCCATTCTCGCCAAGGAGCAATGACTTTTATTTTTGGATTAAGTGCATATGCAGCCAATTCAAATCTTACCTGATCATTCCCTTTCCCTGTCGCGCCATGGCATATATATTCCGCTTTTTCTTTTTTGGCTATTTCAATAAGTCTTTTGCTTATTAATGGTCGCGCAATTGATGTCCCTAGAAAGTACTCTCCTTCATAAATAGCATTTGCTCTAAACATAGGATAGACATAGTTTGTTACAAAATCTTCTCTTAAATCCTCTATGTATATTTTTTTTATTCCGAGTTTTTTTGCTTTAGCTTTTGCATCTTGAGTTTCCTCACCTTGCCCTATATCAGCAGTAAATGTAATAACTTGAAGATCATAATGTTCCATGAGCCATTTAGCTATAACAGATGTATCTAAACCACCTGAGTATGCGAGAACGACTTTTTTAGACTTCACTGGAGTTATCTGCTTGATTAGTTTCAGGTTCTACCCATCTAAAGCCTTTATCTGTAAATTCCTTTTTCCAAAAAGGCGCTTCAGATTTTAATGATTCCATAATTTGTCTTGTTGCCTCAAATGCTTCATCTCTATGCTCAGACCATGTGGCAACTAAGACTATAGGATCAGATGGAGTTACTAGACCCACTCTATGTAAAACTATCGAATCTATTACTTTAAACTTTTTAGTCGAAGTATCAACAATTTTCTCAAGATATGATTCAGTCATATCAGGGTAATGTTGTAGTTCCATAGATTTAATGGCATCTCCAGAATTGATATCTCTCATAGTTCCTAAAAATACGCTACAGGCTCCTATATTTGTTTTCTCTTTTAATTGTGACCTTTTATATTCAACTAGCTTTTGCCATGGATCAAATTCTTCATTTATAATTTCAATATACATTTTTAACCACCTGTTACTGGAGGGAAGAATGCAATTTCATCATAATCTTTAAGAGGATAATTCATATCTACGTATTCATGATTGACTGCAACCATCACTTTTCCAGTGTATTTTTTATCTTTTGAAACATCTGACCAAACATCATCAGCAGTAACTCCTGGCTGAATATTTATTTTTTCAGAGGCTTTTCCTATCGCATCACTGATACTTGCAAAGTATTTTACTACAATTACCATTATTATCAGTGAATGATACATTTATGTCACATTAAACTCAAATTTAAAT
>CBFHLA010000025.1:3231-12365 GCA_965656575.1 Gammaproteobacteria bacterium | reverse complement strand
CTTATCTAGTTTCTCATGTAAAGATATATCTTTTTTGTTTAAGACTTTAAAATTCACACAAACAGCATGAGAAGTAATATCTTTGTATTCAACTTCAGCTTCCGCTAATGCTGAGGAAGATTCTATACACCAATGTACAGGCTTAGAACCATAGTAGATGTGTCCATTTTTAATCATTTTTGATAAACTGTTCACAATCTCTGATTCTATTTCCTTATCCATACTTGTATATGGTTTATCCCAAGTACCAAATATTCCTAGCCTGATAAAGTCCTCTTTTTGTTTTTTTATTTGTTTTTCGGCAAACTCTCTACAAGCGAGAATAAAGCCTTTTGGATTATCTCTAAATTTTGCTTTTCCGTATTTCTTCTCAACTTGCAGCTCTATAGGTAAGCCATGGCAGTCCCATCCAGGAATAAATGGAACATGGTAACCAGACATAATCTTTGATTTAATAATGAAGTCTTTAAGAATTTTGTTTACAGCGTGCCCTATATGAATGTCACCATTTGCATAAGGAGGCCCATCATGAAGAATATATTGTTTTTTATTTTCTGATTGCTCTAAATTTCTATGATAAATCGATTTTTCATCCCATTTCTTTAGTATCTCAGGTTCCCTATGTGGCAAATTCCCTTTCATAGGAAAATCAGTTTTTGGAAGGTTTAGTGTATCTTTATATTCCATAATTTTTGCTATTGATTATTGCATATTTATGGTCTTCATTCATTTGTTTAATTAGGTCATCTTCATCAGAAAATTTAATTTGTTTTCTTATAAACTCTAGAAATGATACTTTGATTTTTTTCCCATAGATATCTTTATCAAAATCAAATATAAAAACCTCTAACAATTTAATTTTTCCGTTGTATGTCGGCTTATTCCCTACAGATGATAAAGCAAAGTATCTCTGATCATTTAAAAAAACTTGAGATAAATATATGCCATCAAGAGGATAATTATAATCTAGGGAAATATTTGCAGTTGGGTAACCAAGCTTACGGCCTAATTTTTCTCCATGCGACACCATACCTTCAATCATATATTTTCTTCCTAAACAATTTTCAACATCTCCAAACTTACCATCATTAATTAATTCTCTTATTCTTGTGCTACTTATAATTTCATTTTTATATTTTCCTAATTTAGGAATAATTACATTAAAATCATTAAACTGCTCATACTCACGTAGCATTTTTATTGTGCCTTCTCTTCCTTTGCCGAATTTAAAATTATCACCTATGACTAAATATTTTACATTTAATCTTTTAAGAAGAATTTCTTTACAAAAATAATTAGCTGATAAATCTCTCATAGAATTGAAATCAACCGATAGTAATGTATCAATACCAAAAGACCTAATATGTTCAGATTTAAGAGAATTGCTATATAGTCTTTTGAAATTATTTTTATTAAATATTTCTTCAGGTAACTGATCAAAAGTAAACACAAGGGATTCAAGACTATTTTCAGATGCTATTTCACAAGTTTTATTTATTAGTGATTGATGACCTTTGTGTACTCCATCAAAATTTCCAATAGTTACTACTTTTGGAGTACTTGATACTTCTTCAATTCTATTTTTAATAATCATATTTTGTAGTTTTTAAATGTCACACCCATTGCTCTCAAAGATAAAAAATAAATTATTGCACCCATAATTAAACTCATAAGTAAGTAAAAAATTCTATCATAGAAACTTATATTAGTTTCAAATGGCGCCGTATATCCATAAATTAATAAAATAGTAAGCATAATCAAGGATGCAATAATTACTTTTAATGTGGATAAATTTAAAAATAAATTATCTTTTATGATTTCTATTTTCCTTAACTTGAAGCTCATTAGGATTACCTGTATCCATGCTGACAGTGATGTTGCTAAGGCAACTAACGCATGAGCACCTTCAAATGGAGATTTCAAGTACAGATATAGCACTACTAAATTTGCCGCAATATTTATACTTATCCCAATAATAGAATAAATCACAGGTGTTTTAGTATCTTGTCGTGAATAAAAAGCCGTCACTAATATCTTTAAAAAAATAAATGCAGGAAGGCCGAGACTGTATGTTACTAGACTTAAAACTGTCATCCCCACATCTAACATTCCAAAGCTACCATACATAAATAATGAAGATACAATCGATGCAGAGAGAACTATTAATCCAATCATGGCAGGCAATGCTATTAATGTAGCAAGTTTGATTGATCTTGTCAGTGTTTGAGAATACTTATGTAGTTCATTTTTTTGAAAATGTTCAGATAAAACAGGAAGCACTACAATTGATATTGCGATTCCAAAAACTGCTAACGGCAGCTCTATTAGTCTATCAGAAAAATACAACCAGCTTATACTTCCAGTAATTAATAAAGACGCAACAATTGTGTCTATCAGAAGATTAATTTGTACTGCTGCTGTTCCTAAAATCGCAGGCCCCATTAGCTTTATGATTTTCATAGAACCATGATTATAAAAATTAATCTTTGGAAGTTTTAGATAACCTAGTTTATGCATCAAAGGTAGCTGAATTAGCAATTGAACTACACCTGCAACTAGAACGCCATAAGAAAGTGATATTATCGGGACTACAAAAAGGGTTGATGAAAAAATTGTAAATACAATTAAGCTTAAGTTTAAAAACACAGGTGTTATTCCAGATAAAACAAAATGGCCATGAGAATTAAAAATTCCGGAACACATAGCTGTAAGTGAGATAAATAATAAATAAGGAAATGTTACAAAAAGCATTTGTGATGTTAAGCCCATCTTTTCATTATCATTCATGAACCCAGGTGCAAATATATAAGCTAACTCTTGTGAAAAATACATGCCAAGAGATGTAATGATAATTAAAACTAAAAATAAATTACCAAAAACATTTTGTGTGAAATCTACAAGCAAGTTTTTTTTATTTAGTCGATATTCTTGTAGAATAGGAATGAATGCTTGAGAAAATGCTCCTTCTGCAAAGAGTCTTCGGAAGAAATTTGGTATCTTAAACGCTACAAAAAAAGCATCAGTATTTGAACTTGCTCCAAAATAACTAGCAAAGAGTACATCTCTTATGAAACCAGATATTCTGGATATTAGAGTAGTTAAGCCAAAATAGCTTGATGATTTTACAATTGACCTTGTTTTTTCTGATTCTTTTGTCATAAAAGGTGTATTATATTGACAGTAGCCCGCTTGACTGAGATAATCTTCTTTCATTTTACCTATTATTGGAGAAAATTACATTGGCAAATACAGCACAAGCTAGAAAAAGAGTAAGACAAGCTGCAAAAGCAAGAGTGAGTAATGCTGCTAAAAAATCTGAATTTAGAACAAGTATTAAAAAAGTCCTTAGTTCAATTTCAGACAAAAACGCAGAACAGTCAAAAAAAGATTACATTACAGCAGTATCGTGTATAGATAAACTTGCCGCAAAAGGGCTTATTCATAAAAATAAAGCTGCAAGGCATAAATCTAGATTAAATAGTAAAATTAAATCTCTATAAAAATTAAGTTATCAGCATGAATAACTTCTTTGGTAAATCTGTCATGATATTCAGTTTTGATATCTATAGAACATTTACCCTTCAATAAAAGTATTTCATCAGAGTTATAATTAACTATACCTTTTGCTACACAGTTATTATTTTGATCTAAACAGTTAATTACGTCACCTTTATCAAAAGAACCGTTAATATGTGTTATTCCTACAAATAGCAGACTATTGCTTTGGCTTAATGCTTTACAAGCCCCTTCATCAATTACTACAGAACCTTGATTTTCTGTGGTATCAAGCCATTGTTTCTTTGAACTAATTTTTTTTGTTTCAGGAATGAATAATGTACCAAATTTATTTTCATTGAATATATCTTGAATTATTTCTTTCTGATATCCATTGGCAATAAGTGTTCGTGTTCCTGATAGTGCTGCCCTTCTAACTGCTTGTAATTTTGTAGAAAAACCGCCTGTTCCTGTCGAGCTATTGGTGCTAAAGTCCGAATCATAATTTTTAAGTTCATTAACATTTAATATCTTAATCAATTTTGCATCAGCATACTTATCAGGATTCTTATCATACATACCATCTTGATCAGTAAGAATAATTAGCAGGTCAGCCTCAATAAGATTTGCAATCATTGATGCTAAGTTATCGTTATCACCTAATTTTATCTCTTCAGTAGAGACAACATCATTTTCATTAATTATAGGTATTATTCTATTTGAATGAAGTTCCTCTATAGTTCCCTTAATATTTAAATAACTTACACGATTATTGATATCATTGTGAGTAATCAGAAGTTGTGCAGTATTGATATCATTATTCGAGAATATCTTTTCATAAATAAGCATCAACTTTTGTTGACCAACTGCTGCAAGAGCTTGCAATTTTTTTATGTCAGTAGGTTTATCATTTATATTGAGGGCGGTCATGCCTTCACTGATTGCGCCAGAAGTCACTAAGACGATATCTTTTCCTACATGAGATAGACGACTTAGCTCATTACAAATATTAGATAAATAGCGTTTATCATTAGAATTATTAATTATAGAGCTACCAATTTTAACTATAATTTTTTTAGATTTCTTTAATTCTATTTTCATATTTTAAAAACTCATATATTTCATTTGTAAGTTCTTTGATATTAGTTTTATTAATTGTTGATATAAAGTAAGCATGGTGATTGTTTTCTTTAAAACGTTTTTTAAGATCTGAAAGTTCACCATTACTTAGTAAATCTATTTTATTTATCACTATCCATTTATCTTTTTTTAGCAATGCTTCATCAAAACACGCTAATTCATTTTTAATCTTATCAATTTCTATAATAATATCTTCATATGTTTTTCCCGAACAATCAATTAAGTTTAAAAGCATTTTTGTTCTACTAATATGTTTTAAAAATCTTATTCCTAAGCCAACTCCCTTTGATGCTCCTTCAATAATTCCTGGAATATCTGCTATAACAAACTTTTCATAATCTGAGTAGAGAACAACACCTAAGTTTGGTGTTAATGTAGTAAATTCATAGTCTGCGACTTTCGGTTTTGCCATACTGACTGATTTAAGGAATGAACTTTTGCCCGCATTTGGTAGACCAACAAGTCCGACATCAGCAAGAACTTTAAGAATAATTTTTATCTCTTTAAATTCTCCTTCTTTCCCATTGGTTTTCTTTCGAGGTGCTCTATTAGTAGATGTTTTAAATCTAACATTACCATACCCATGTTCACCACCTTGTACAATAGTGAATGACTTTGATTCATCATCAAGGTCAAATAACTCTTCATTGGTTTCATTGTCATAAATCACGCATCCAAGTGGTAAATTAATTATTAAATCCTCACCATTTCTTCCATGTTTATTCTTACTACTTCCAGATTTGCCATTTTCTGCTTTATATAAACTTTTGTTTCTAAAATCTGCAAGTGTATTAAGACTATCTGTCCCTTTTATTATTACAGAACCCCCATCACCACCATCACCACCATCAGGTCCACCAAATGGTATATACTTTTCTCTTCTAAAGCTAAGGCAGCCTGAACCGCCATTACCTGCTCTAACCGTAATAACAGTCTCATCGATGAATTTCATGATCTAGTGGGTTCTAGTGTTTTGTTGGAAGAACACTAACAAATTTATGCTTGTTAGGTCCTTTTTTATGGAAATGGACATATCCATCACTGGTAGCAAAAAGAGTATGATCTCTACCACAGCCTACATTATCACCCGCTTTAACAGGAGTTCCTCGTTGTCTTAGAATAATGTTGCCAGCATGTACAAATTCACTACCGTATTTTTTGACTCCAAGTCGTTTAGACTCAGAATCTCTACCGTTTTTTGTACTACCACCTGCTTTCTTATGTGCCATTTTACTTAATCGATTCTATTTTAATTTCTGAGAAACCTTGTCTGTGACCTTGTGTTCTCATATAGTGTTTTCTTCTTTTAAATTTTACTATTCTTATTTTAGGATATCTACCATGTTTTTGAATAGTTGCCTTAATTTTAAGAGATTCAAGAGCTTTCTTTTCAATTACAGACTCTTTATCATCAAACGCCATAATTATATTATCAAGCTCTATTTCAGTTCCTTCTGGTTTTGAAATTGAGTCAACACGGATAACGTCACCTTCAGCTACGTTATATTGATGTCCACCTTGTTTAATAATTGCATTCATAATGATCTAAGGTGTTTGATTCTACCTTGATTTTTTTAAATAATAAACCATTTTATGGCTATTTAGCTTATCTAAATATGATATATTTTCGGAACAATGGTCAATTTTGATGAAATTAATAGAGCTCTGTCATCTGAGTTGGATAATCTGAATAATTTTCTTAAAAAAGCTACTAAAACAGATGTTCCGCTCATAAACACATTATCTGGACATATGATAGAGAGTGGAGGGAAAAGGGTTAGACCAATTATATTATTTTTTATGTCTAGAATTCTAGGTAATGACCGACATATAATCCATGCTGGTGCAATACTAGAATTAATTCATGCTGCGACACTTCTTCATGATGATGTTGTGGATCAATCAGATATTCGACACAATATAAAAACTGCGAATAAACTCTGGGGAAATGATAGTGCAGTATTAGTTGGAGATTTCATCTATTCTCGGGCTTTTGAATTAATTGTCGAAATCAATAAAGAAAAAGTTTATAAAATTCTTGCAGAAACAACGAATAAGATATCACAAGGCGAAGTAATGCAATTAATGATAAAAGACAAAATAATGGATGATGAAAATAATTATTTGAACATAATTTACTTAAAAACAGGGAAGCTTTTTGAAGCATCAGCTGAGGTCGCAGCAGAATTGGCTGGAGGAGAGTATTTAAATGCCGCAAGAGATTTCGGCAAAAACTTTGGAATTGCATATCAACTAAGGAATGATTATTTAGATTACTTTGGTGAGGAAAATATAACGGGCAAGAATATTGCCGAAGATTTATCTGAAGGTAAATCTACATTACCGTTAATTCATAGTTTTAATTCATCAAATGATCAAGATCAAAAAAACATAAAAGAAATATTTAACGGCAAGATTATTTCAAAAGCAGGAAAACTTCTAGAGATTTTTAGAAAAAATAAATCTGATATTTATACACAAGAACAAATTAATAAATATTCAAATCAAGCCATAAAGTCTTTAGAGATATTTGAAGGTAAAGACAAGGATATGTTAGTAGAGCTGACTAAACTATGTACTCAAAGAACTAGATAGTAGGGAAAGGATATCTACCTTTAATTATCTCAGATAATGTTTTACCTTCAGAGTAACCATCCATAAATTTCTTTCCAAAAAATAACTTAAGCATCCAATAACTTAATCTTTGTTTTTTATAGAGAATTTTTGACCCCCTTTTGTATAAAGATAACTCCTTTTTCATACCAACTAGAAAATCGTTATATTTATTAAATACTTCTTCATGGCTCACACTAGAGACAATTGCATCGCCGAGATATTTTGCAGATACAACTGCATTGTAAATACCTTCTCCCAATAATGTTTCTGCAAGACCTGCAGCATCACCTAGTAAATATATTTTTTTTGATGATGGGATATAATCCATGCCTTCAGTTCCAATTGGAAAACCGGTAATATGATTTATCTCATCTGTACCAAGCTCTTGCTTAGCAAAATTAAACAAATCTTTTTTACTAGGTTTTGGTTGTTTTGGGTCATAAACAAGATTACCTATCCCAATATTATAGTGATTATTTTTAGGGAATATCCATCCATAACCAAGTCGATTAAATATAAATTTTGTTGGTATATCAGACTTACAAATTTTCTTATCTACAAGACCCTCAAACGCAAATACAGGGTTTTTAAATTTTAATTTCGAGGACAATCTCCTTACAGTACTATTTGCACCATCAGCTCCAATTAATAAATTACAATGAATATTATCACCATTTGTTTTCACCACTATATTTTTATTTGATTCTTGAATGCCCACAATTTTATCATTAATGAATCTCACACCTTTCTTTTTTACATAGTTAAAAAAATAATTATCAAATTCCTCTCTAATAACCATTTTGCAGGCACCTGTAGCATGATTTAAATCAACAGTTTTTCCATTAGTAAATTTAAATAGCATTTTTTCTGAATCATGTTGCTTAAGCGGCTCTATATCAAATGGAAGCAAGTTCACAGTCTTAGGAGTTAGGCCTCCCGCACATGGTTTATGTCTAGGAAAAGTATGCTTGTCTAATATTAATACATCTTTACCTGCTTCAAGTAGAGTATTTGCCACCATACAACCAGACGGACCTGCTCCTACAATGAGAATATCTGTTTTTATAGTATTAATGCTCATAATTTGTGCATCATGTTTATTAATGATGCGTTAATAAAAATAATAATTACTGTACAAGAACAAAATAATGTAGAAACGAACTATTTACAAACCTTTTTATTTATCTCGTGCTAGCACCATTTTGGCACAATTATTGCATCAATATGGTTAACTAATGAGGAAAATATAATGAATATTAAAAAATTTTTTTTTAGTGCTACAGCTCTGTTATTTGTAGCGCTTCATTCAGATGGTGCCTATGCAGAAAACGCCCTATCAAATGCTAATACCGCATGGATACTAACATCCACTGCCCTAGTGTTGTTTATGACACTACCAGGACTTGCTTTTTTTTATGGAGGATTAGTTCGAAGTAAAAATGTTTTATCAGTATTAATGCAGTGTTTTAGTCTAGCGTGTCTTGTAAGTGTTATGTGGGTTGCTTTTCTGTACAGTCTTGCATTTGGTGATGGAGGATCAATGAATTCATATATTGGTGGATTAGATAATTCATTCTTAGCCGGCTTGTCAATAAGCTCTATGTCTGGTGATATACCAGAATCAGTATTCGTAATGTTTCAACTGACGTTTGCAATTATTACCCCAGCATTAATTGTTGGTGGTTTTGCCGAGAGAATGAAATTCTCCTCAATGTTTCTTTTCAGTTTGATTTGGATGGTATTGGTTTATGCTCCAATTTGTCATATGGTTTGGGGCGGTGGATTCTTAGGTGAAATGGGCGTATTGGATTTCGCTGGAGGAACGGTTGTGCACATAAACGCAGGTGTCGCGGCACTTATACTTGCAATCTATTTGGGCAATA
>CBFHLA010000025.1:0-3133 GCA_965656575.1 Gammaproteobacteria bacterium | reverse complement strand
AGAAACGGCTTTCAATCAGTTCCTATGCCTCCTCATAATCTTAGTATGACCGTTGCAGGAGCATCTATGCTATGGGTAGGTTGGTTTGGTTTTAATGCTGGCTCCGCTCTTGCTGCAGATCAATCTGCAGGCATGGCCATGCTTGTAACTCATATTGGAGCTGCTTCTGGTTCTCTTGCATGGATGTTTAGGGAATGGGTAAAGGCTGGAAGACCAAGTGTTTTAGGAATAGTGACTGGTATGGTAGCAGGACTTGGAACTATTACACCTGCATCAGGATTTGTTGGTCCAATGGGAGCGCTTGCTATAGGTATCCTGGCTGGTTTAATTTGTTATGAAGCTACTCAGTATATTAAAAACAAGTTAAAAATAGACGACTCTTTAGATGTATTTCCTGTACATGGTGTTGGCGGTATTTTAGGTACATTGCTCACTGCTGTATTTGCATCATCACAATTTGGCGGATTGGGTCTAGAAAATTCTATTTCTGACCAGTTCATGATCCAGCTTTTTGGTGTTGTTTTTACAATTATTTGGTGTGGTATTTTTACAATTGTAGCAATAAAAATTGCTGAAATATTTACTGGTAATATTAGGGTTAGTAGTGAAAATGAAGAGACTGGTATTGATATATCAGATCATGGGGAGTCTAGTTACAACTAAGTCAGCACCCTATGAACTTTAGTGCTTATGGTTTTATCGTGTAATGTTATTACACGATAACCATAGGACAAATTTTCATCAACTTTAAAGTCATCAGATAAAGCCTCAAATTGATAGCAAGTTGAAGGTGTTGTAAAAAACTTGATATTACCTATTTTTAAATGAAACTCTTGATGAACATGGCCAGAAAATATACTAAAACGTAGATTTTCGTATGATTGCAAAGTATTAATCAGTAATTCACTGCTCTCACAAATATGTCTGTCAATCCACTTTGAACCAACCGGTGTCACTGGGTGATGTGTAAATATTAAGACGTTCTTTGACTTCTTCAACATATCTAAATTTTTTATCAGATCATGAATTTGGTTTTTTTTAAGCTTACCACTTACTTTGCCAGGAACATGTGTATCAAAATTATAGGCTAAAGCATTAGTATTAGATAAATCTATATTACCTATAGATATTTGATCGTCTTGCAGTGATTTAATTAAAGTAAAGTCGTCATGATTACCAGGCAGCAATGATATTTTGAACTCATATCTTTTTAAAAGGTCTTTAATATGATGATATGATTCTGATGAATAATCATTTGATAAGTCACCTGTAATTATCAAATATTCTATATTCTTGTGATTAAGTTTAATAGTTTCTAAAGTATTATATAATCTTGAATAAGGCACACAGTTGTTTTTTTCTTGATTAATATCTTTCGTAATGTGTAGGTCAGTTATTTGAACTATATCCATAAACTATTTTATAGCACATAGCTCTTAATTTTCTGAGAAAATGTGATATATTACAGTCCTAATTATGAAAAAAGATATACATCCAGATTATAAACCGGTCATATTTCATGACGTGACATGTAATAAAAGTTTTTTACTTTCTTCTACAGTTAAAACAACTGAAACAATGAAATATGAAGATGGTAATGAATATCCAGTTTATAAGGTTGAAACATCATCAGAGTCACACCCTTTCTACACCGGTAAAGGTCGTATAGAAACTAAAGAGGGTCGCGTAGCTAAATTCAAGAAAAAATACTCTAAAAAGTAAACCCTACAAATACTAGATAATTTTAAAAAATAATGTTGACAGAACTGTTTTCCTATAATACTGTTATGGACAGTAAGTAGACAAAGTAAAAATATATTAGACAAATCTTATATATTAATACTCTAATCTACTAATAAATTGACAAAATGCGGACAAAGGAGGCAATAATGTCAACAATATTAGCAAACATTAAGTATTTGCTTGCACCATCACTGATTTTGGTAACATTTTTCGGTGTGTTAGCAGGTGGATTACTTTCTTGGATCGGTGTAGCTTTATTAGGAGTAGGTGTCGTAGTAGATACTATACTTCGCAAACAAGCTTCAAGTGCAATGCACAAAGAAGACGGAACAACTAAAGCATCACCAGCTTTCCAAAACATGGTAATGTATTTTATGTTACCAGTATTCGTATTACTTCAACTTGCACTTGCATGGAGAGTAAACGGATTTATGACAGGAGTACCTGTAGAAGTAACAACAACATGGTTTAATCTAATACCTGTATATAGCGGGATTACCTCATTAGATTTAATCGGTGCAGTTCTCTCAACTGGTATTTTTGCCGGAATAGGAATTATTTACGGACATGAACTTTCACACTGTAAAGGCTTTGCATTCATCATTTCAAGAATGACAATGGGCCTTTCAGGTTCAGCTCATTTCTGTTACGCACACGTATACAATCATCACCTAGAACTTGCTAGTGAAGATGATCCTGCAACTGCACCACGCGGTCGTACAATTTATGGTCATTACTTACTATCATACTTAGGACAATCAAAATTCGTGTTTAACATGGAAAAAGAAAGACTTTCAAGAATGGGAGTCCCTTTCATTTCATGGCAAAACCGATGGATTCGTGGCTACATGATGTCAGTACCATCAGCTGTATTATTCTTCATGGCTGGCGGATGGATTGGTATAGCAGCACTTGCAACTGTATGGGTAATTTCAAACTTTGAACTTGAAGCATTGAACTATCTAGAGCATTACGGTTTAGTACGTGTAAAAGACCAACCTATTGACTATCGTCACAACTGGGATAACAACACATTATTCACAAGTTGGTTCTTTATCGAAATTGGTCGTCAAGCTGACCATCATGATCGTGGAGAAACACACTTTTGGGAACTTGAAAATGTAGGTGCACCTAACACAGGTTGGGGTTACTTCACAATTTTCGCCCTTGCATTAGTACCACCACTATGGCACTGGTATATGCGCAAAAGGTTAGCAACTTGGGATACAAAATTCGCAACAGATGAAGAGAAATCAATTGCAACTAGAATCAACAAAGAAGTTGGTTATGAAGGAACTTCATTCAAGGATGATGAACTTTCTTTCCCAATAGAAAACTAATATAGGAAATATCAAGGATCAAATGGACTTGATGCACCCCCTCAATTGAG
>CBFHLA010000024.1:0-13435 GCA_965656575.1 Gammaproteobacteria bacterium | reverse complement strand
GTAATTACTTTAGAAAACTTAGCTGCAGGAATGGGGTATACGGCATACTTAGCGTTTATAGCTCATATGACATCCAAAGAATTTACTGCTACACAATTTGCTCTTATGACTGCGCTTATGTCTTTACCGAGAACATTTTTATCAGGCACTTCTGGATTTTTAGTCGAATTATTAAACTGGGATGTGTACTTTATTTTTTGTTCTTTAATAGCTATACCTGCTCTGTTAATATTAAATAGAATCAAGTTTATAATAAAAGATGAATAAATTTAATACAGCTGACTTATGTGATGTACATAATTTACAGATAGCAAAACCAATATTTAAATCTTTTGGTTTGAATACTCACTGTTATGGGCAGATAAAAACTGTAGAGGCTATAGAGGATAACTCTTACGTAAAAAAGCTTCTTCAAGAAGATGGTTCTGGATACGTGATGGTTGTAGACGGAAAAGGTTCTGAAAATTGTGCGCTTGTAGGTGATAACTTAGCAGCATTAGGTGCCAAGAACAACTGGGCTGGCATCATTGTAAATGGATGCATAAGAGATAGTTTAGAAATAAATAATATAAATATTTCAATTAAAGCTCTAAACTTAGTTCCAAATAAAAGTGAAAAGAGAGACATTGGAAAATATGGATTAGATTTAAATTTTGCTGAAGTCACTTTTATAGAAAACCAATATATATATTCTGACCCAGATGGAATAGTTCTTTCTGCAACAAAGTTATTTTAAAAGTGGATAAAACTATTATAAGTCTTGAAAATGTAGGTCTAATCAAGCAAGAAAAACAAGTACTTAATAATATTTCAATGCTCATATCTTCAGGGCAGAAAATTAATATTTATGGTGGGAATGGTGTTGGTAAAACTTCACTTCTGAAAATCATTTCGGGTATCACATCGCAATATTCTGGTAACGTACATTTTGATAGTTCTATTAGTATGAATGATGATTTATTTTATATTGGTCATAAATATGGCTTAAAACAAGAACTGACAGTCAGAGAAAATATAGAGTTTATATTAAAGTTTAACGATAAAATCAATACTCTCAAAAATTTGATGGAAGAATTAAAGTATTATGAGATAGATAATACTATTGATTGTAAGATTAAATTTCTCTCACATGGTCAAAAAAAAATTGTTAGTCTGATTCAGCTATCTTTATTATCTTTAAAGATATGGGTACTTGACGAACCATTCACTGGTCTCGATAAAAAAACAATTGATAGATTTAACAAAAGAATTGAAGAGCATATAAATGCTGACGGGATAGTTATTTCAACTAGTCATAACTCAAAAGATGACTTTGTGAATATTGAACTGCTATGAATACATTTATTTCAATAATGCATAGAGATATGAGAGTAATTTTAAACTCTGGTAACAAAGTATTCATGCCGATTATATATCTATTATTAGTACTCACATTTTTTTCGATTAGCTTAGCTAACTCAACTTCCGGCGGCTATGAACGCATAGTTCCTCAAATTATATGGTTAGCATGCTTGTTGGTAAGTCTTATCAATATGGAAGCCTTGTTCAAAGAGGATTATGAAGATGGCACGCTTGAAAATATAGTAATTAATTCAGATGCACTTGAGTTTAATGTTCTTGCAAAGATTTTATCATATTGGTCATTTACAATTACACCGCTAATAATTGTTGGCTTTATTATGAATTACCTTCTTACATCAGATCTGAATACATCACTAGTTCTCCTTGTTAGTTTGATTTTAGGTACATTGACAATTTCTCTAATTGGAGGCGTAGCAGCATCTCTTACACTCAGCATTAAAGGCAATAATCTTTTATTATCAACAATAGTTCTGCCTATGGATATACCTGTTTTAATATTTGGAACTAGTTCTGTTTTTAACGCCACATCTGGCGTGAACTATCATTCTGAATTATTGATTTTATTGCTTATTCTCATACTGTTTTTAATAATCTCGCCTTTTGCATCAGCATTAGGCTTAAAGAACAGTCTAGACTAATTTAGTCCACGATTTATTCTTCTCATTATTAAGGAGCATGTTCTGTGATGATTTCAACATAGCGCCAAGAAAGAAAAATGTAAATCCTAATGCTGTAATGATAAGCGGGGTTAACATGTCACCAGCTATGCTTGGTGTACTTAATTTTATTACTGATGGTCCTTGATGAAGTGTGTTCCACCATTCTACTGAAAAATGTATTATTGGAATATTTATAAAACCTACAATAGCTAAAATATTTACAGATGTTGAGGCTTTCCTTTTATCTTCAAAAGATCCATGCAGCAATAAAATTGAGATATATATAAAAAATAATATGAGCTCTGATGTAAGTCTAGCATCCCATGCCCACCAAGTTCCCCACATAGGCTTTCCCCATATAGCCCCTGTGGTCAGAGTAAAGAATGTAAATACAGCCCCAAGTTTACATGATGCTAGAAGTATTAAATCATAAACTTTTATATGCCAAATAATTGATATTAATGCAGAAAAAAAGACTATAGAATAAGCAAAAAGTGAAATCCATGCGCTAGGCACATGTACATACATAATTCTAAAGGCATCTCCTTGTTGATAATCAGAAGGAGCAATAAAAAGCCCTTGATACAAACCTAGACTTATGAAAATTAATGATAAGAACAAAAGCCATGGTATGATTATGTTTGTAAATTTATAATAGCCTTCTGATGATATGGTTGTAAAAAGTTTCTTTAACATAATTAATAAAAAATGATAGCATACAATTAATTTTATGACTGAAAATAAACTGAGAGACTATGAAAAATCCATGTCAACATGGTGCAAAAGTTTACAAGGAAAGTATCGAATCATGAAAAAGCTTAATAAAAAAGCCTTTATTAGATCAATTAAATCAAAGAAAGACACTCATTAATGCAGTTTTTATGAGAATCTAAATTCCCATTTATTATAAAAAACGGTCCATTTAGAAATTTATCATCATGGCCATAAGAAAACCTATTGAGATTTCTATCTAAAAATAATCCTCCGGATTCTTCGATAATGCATTGCCCGGCAGCTGTATCCCATTCATGAGTTGGTCCTAACCTAATCGAAAAATGTCCTTTACTCTCAGCAATTCTAATAAATTTAATAGCGCTAGACATGAATATAAGTTCTGAATTACTGAAATATTTTTTTAATATATTAACAACATTTTTCCTTATAACTGTGCTGACATAAATATTATTTACTGTTTCACCATTTCTTAATATTCTTTGAGCTTCTACACCTTGCTTAATAATAAATGCTCCATTATCTTTAGAGGCATAATAAAACTCTTTAGTAGCAGGAATATAAATTATACCGAATACTGGATAACCAGATACTATGTAGGAGACACATATGCAAAAGTTTTTACCCCCTCTAATATAATTTTTAGTTCCATCTATAGGGTCAACAAGCCAATATGATTTTTGATGTACTTGCTGATTAAGGTTTTCTTCAGAAATAATTACATCATTAACAAATGTAGTGGATAAGTAATTTGTTATAATTTCATTTGAATGTAAATCAATATTTGTAACGGGACTGTTGTCTGATTTCAAATTAATATTTAAATTATTTTGACCTTTAAGTTGAATGTCTCCAACTCTTCTACAGAGTTTGTGAAAGTCAGGAATATATTTGAGTAGGTTTTTACTTACCATGATTTTGAATATAGTGAATAGCAGCAAAGACTCTAGAATCTACTATAGGTGATTTATTAAGAAACATGTCTATCTTTTTTTTACTTACTCGTATCGGTTCAAGACCTTCTGGTTCATCCCCTTGAAGTGATGAAGGTTTAAGATTAGTTGCCATCATCACATAGGTGATGTGATCAATATATCCTGGTGCGAGGTAAATTTTATTAATTAGTGAAATGCTATCTGATTTAAATCCAACTTCTTCTTGTAATTCTCGATTAGCAGCTTCTATTAATTGCTCGCCATCATCAATCTTTCCCTTGGGGAGAGTGATCATATAGTCATCAACTGCTGCAGCATATTCTTTTATAAAAATAATTTCATCGCCTAAAATTGGGACTATGAGAACAGCGCCACTTCCAGTGCCGGATATAATTTCATAGTCTAGAATTTGATTATCAAATTTAATTTTAGCCTGTTTAATATTAAAAAGCTTCGATTTGAAAATTGATTTCTCTTTAATAATTTTTGGCATTATATACTCTAGGTTACAAGGATGATACATTATGATTTATGATATTAAAAGATATAGACTGCATGTTAGTAGATATGGACGGTGTAATTCTTGATAATACCTATGATAATAATTTTTGGCAAAATCAAATACCTGGTGTCATCTCTAAAAATAAAAACATATCATTTGAAGATGCTAAGCGTCTGGCTGTTCAAATTTTTAATTATAAGAAAAATACGAAAGACTGGTATGACGTTGATTATTGGTCGAACATGCTCAACGTTGATATTGAAGCAGAAAAAAGATCTTCAATTAGTTTTGATAGAATTCAACTATATGAAGGGGTGACAGAAACATTAAATAAGCTGAAAGATAATTTTAGATTAATTTTAATAACTAATGCACACAGAAAGACTCTTAATATAAAACTAGAAAAATATGATCTGAATCCATACTTTGAAAACATGATATGCGCTCATGAACTTCATTATGTAAAAGAAAATATACAACTTTGGTATATGTTGAAGAGTAGATTTAAATTAGATTATACTAAAACGCTTTTAATC
The DNA here is from genome assembly GCA_965656575.1 of Gammaproteobacteria bacterium. GTDB lineage: Bacteria > Pseudomonadota > Gammaproteobacteria > CACLCV01. Next base: position 8,709 of record CBFHLA010000024.1, on the reverse strand, counting down.
GAAGATACTATAAATAATATTAAAGTTGGACTATCGGCTGGAATATCACAGGCTGTTTATTTGGGTGATGAAAGCTATGAAGATTCTAAAAAAATTCTTAAACTATCTTCAATTAATGATATTTTTCCTGCATTCAATCAATGATAGTTTTTCATAATTATTGTGCTTGGGAAATGTTTCTATTACCTTGATGATTGCATTATTTCTCTTAAATAGCGTAACTCTCAAAACATCACTTCTAGAAACAGAGTAACGAACTGCATGCTTTGAAAATTTTTGACCTTTGAACAATAGCGTTGCTAATGATTTATGTTTAAGAATTTTTATCGAGTTAATTTTACCTTTGATTGCATTCACAGGTGTATAAGAGACAGCCTTAATTGCTAACCTTAGTTCTCCTTTGAGCTCAACCTTTCTCTCATATACATATTTTTTAGAATTGTTATCAAAATTACTAGTTAGTCTCGTCTTAGTTGATATCAACTTAACCTTTTCTTGATTATTTTTTATTATTCTCTTTGTTAAAGAGGCATTATCAACTAATATTCTTTTTAATCCTACTGGTAAGTCTTTGAGCTTTCTCTCTATCACCCACTTATTTTTACAATTGAACTTCATCTATTTCTTTTACTTTCCAACGTTTTTTTAATGTATTAATTTCTGCTGATGATAATTCATATTTAAATTTTTTGATATATGAAATATTTTCCATAATGTCATTGATGTTACATACACGATAGTTATCTGGCATTCCAGACTGTTTATTACCAAGATACGTGCCAGTTCCTCTTATTTTAAGATCAAATTCTGCAACATCAAAGCCAGAATGATGGCTCTCTAGATACTTAAGTTTATCTATTGCATCAATGCCAGTATTATCTGAGTGTACAAGATAACAGTGACCTCTGGCTACACCTCTCCCAACCCTTCCTCTGAGCTGATGTAGTTGTGCAAGGCCGAATAGTTCTGAGTTTTCAACTATTAAACAATTGGCATTTGAGCAGTCTATGCCGACCTCTATTACACTGGTTGTTACTAATATATCTATTTTTCCAAGCTTAAAATTATTAATTATTTTAATTTTTTCTTCAGCTGATAACTTGCCATGAAGGACTTCTACAGAAGAATTATTAAATCTTTTTCTAATATTTTCAGAAAATACGTTCACAGAATGTTTATCATCTTCCTCTGTATCTTCTATCCTTGTGCAAACCCAATATATTTGCATCCCACCTGCTAGATGCTTTGAAACATTATCTTCAATTTCTTTTCGAGAATTATCACTATAAACAACTGTTTCGGTAATTATTCTATTTGATGGTTTGTCAGGTATAGTTAGATAGTTCATATTTTCATATAATACAAGAGCAAGTGTTCTTGGTATTGGCGTTGCTGACATATATATTAAGTGTGGCTGTTTTACATAATTTGAAGATATCTTCTCTCTTTGTTTTACTCCAAATTTATGTTGCTCATCAATAATGACAACGGCTAGGTTTTTAAATGTATAATTGTTAAACAAAAGAGAGTGCGTTCCGACAATTACTGATATTTTGCCACTAGATAATTCTTGTTTAATCGTATTTTTTTCAGCTAATGGACTTTTCCCGCTAACCATAGCAACTTTACAATAGCCACTAAGATAATGAGTAAACGTCTCAAAGTGTTGCGAACAAAGAACTTCGGTAGGTACTAATATTAAACACTGAAGATTATTTTTAACAGCATATAAACAGGCGATAACTGCGACAATTGTTTTCCCACAACCAACATCACCTTGAACAAGTACCTTTGATGGTGCACTACTTCTAAATGAGTTAGATATCGAATCAACTGCATTCTTCTGGCCTTTTGTTAGTTCGAATGGCAAAGAGTTATAGAAGTTTTCAAGCTCTTCCTTGCTGACATTTAATAAATATGAGTCTTTTTTATTATATTTATCAACTATTTTTAGAAATTCATGTTTATGTAAATAAATTTCCTCAAAAGCTAATCTTTGTTTTGCAAGATTATAGTTATACAGTGCAATATCATAATCATCCTGTGGGAAATGAAGTTTTTTTAAGGCCTTCAATAAAGACATTGCATTGAATTCTTTATAAAAATAATCATCAAGACATGAGAATTTATAATCATATGAAAAAATAGAAAATGCTTGTCTAATAAGTTTTCTAAACTTTGATTGTGATACTTTGCTTCTGATAGAGTATTTTGGAATAATTTTTTCTAAGCTATTACCATCTTTTATGATTTCAATTTCAGGATGAATAAACTCGAGTTTATTTTTTTTATTAGCTATACTTCCAGATACTCTAATTCTCATTCCTACCTGCAAATTCATGAATATTATAATTTTATGAATAAATCTTATTGTAAGTATCCCAAGATTCGATGAGATTGTTATTATGTAATTTGGTTTAAATCCACGCGTTTTTACTGTTTTGATTATTTCACCAGAGACAACAACTATGTCTCCAGTATGTATATTATCGAGTGTTGATGTTTCCTCTTTATTGATAAAATCTATTGGAATAGTTGATAAAAGATCAAACATTGAATCTATGCCTATTTCTGACAGTAAAGTTTGGGTTTTTGAACCAACACCTTTTAATAAACTTATACTCTGAGAACTTTCACCAGAATATTTATTCATTGTTTATTTTTTGTATAATATCGCGTCGATTTCTACTTCAACATCCTTAGGAAGCCTGCTGACTTCAACTGCAGCTCTTGCAGGATAAGGCTTTTCTAAATGATTATCCATAACCGCGTTAACAGAAGCAAAGTTTTCAATATCCTTAAGATAAACGGTAAACTTAACACAATCATTTAAGGTGCATTCTGCATCAGAAGCAATATTTTTTATATTATTTATAACAGTTTCAACTTGCTCTTCAAAAGAGCCTTCAATGACATTCATATCCTTATAGTTAAGAGGAATCTGACCAGAGATAAAGACTAGGTTACCAACAGATATTGCCTGCGAGTAAGTGCCAATGGCCGATGGGGCTGTGTTGCAAGTAATTGCTTTTTTGGTCATGGTTTTTTCCTTGTATGTCCTGCCTCTTGTAATCTCTCTAAATAGTTGTGCCAGTTTTCTTTGTAGTTTTTACATAGATTGTATAAATGCTCCCATGAATACAATCCAGTATCATGTCCGTCGTCAAAAACTATTCTTACAGCGTAGTTTCCTACAGGTTCAAGTTTGTCTATAACTACATCTTCTTTACCAACCTGTAGCACTTCTTGTCCTGGTCCATGTCCTTTAACCTCAGCAGATGGTGAGAAACATCTAAGGTATTCTGATGTGATATCACCGCTGAACCCATCTTCGAATGTAATAGACAATGTGTTTGTTTTTTTTATATATCTTAACTCTGTTGGCTTAATCATAAAATGTACCTACTTAAGTCTTCATTTTCAGCAAACTCATTTAGATACTTATCCACGTAGTCTGCATCAATTTTAATTTTAGTTTCACTAATGTCACTAGCTTCAAAAGATAGTTTTTCAAGCAGTCTTTCCATAATAGTATGCAGCCTTCTTGCTCCAATATTTTCCGTTTTTTCATTTACAGTCCAAGCTATTTTAGACAATCTAGTAATAGCGCTTTTATCAAATGTAACATCAATACCTTCAGTTTTCATTAACGCAATGTATTGCTCTATTAATGAGTAATCTGGTTCTTTTAGAATGAGCTCAAAGTCTTTAACTGATAGTGCGCTTAATTCTACTCTTATAGGCAGCCTACCCTGTAATTCGGGTATTAAATCAGAAGGCTTTGATAGATGAAATGCCCCGGAAGCTATGAATAAGATATGGTCTGTCTTAATTGGCCCATGTTTCGTGTTAACAGTTGATCCTTCTACAAGAGGAAGTAAATCTCTTTGAACTCCTTCTCTTGAGACATCTGCTCCACCCGCATTAGCTCTTGATGCAACTTTATCAATTTCATCGATAAATACTATTCCGTTTTGTTCAACTCGTTTTACAGCCTCTTGTTTTAAATCATTCTCGTTGATAAGTCTTCTTGCTTCTTGCTCTGACAGTACAATTAGCGCATCTTTGATTTTCATTTTTTGTTTTTTTGTTTTGTTATTAGAGAGATTTTTGAACATACCTTGTAACTGGTCTGTCATTTCTTCCATCCCCGGCGGTGCCATAACTTCAAATGATGGTACATTAGCACTCACATCTATCTCAATTTCCTTATCATCAAGTTTACCTTCTCTGAGATCCTTTCTTATCGCTTGTCTGGTTTCTTTAGTATCGTTATTTGCATCTACTGTAATGTTAAAACTATCTTCACGACTAGGAAGCAATATATCTAGAATTTTTTCTTCAGCTAGTTCTTCCGATCTATGGCTTACTTTAGTCATAGCTTTAGATTTAACCTGATTGATAGAAATTTCAGTTAAATCTCTTATTATCGAATCAACTTCTTTGCCAACGTATCCAACTTCAGTAAATTTAGTAGCCTCAACTTTTATAAAGGGAGCTTGTGCTAGATGTGCTAATCTTCTAGCTATTTCAGTCTTTCCGACGCCAGTAGGGCCTATCATTAATATATTCTTTGGTGTGATTTCATTGCTTATATCTTCATCTAACTGGAGTCTTCTCCAGCGATTTCGAAGGGCTATTGCTACAGCTCTTTTCGCATCAGATTGACCTATGATATGTTTATCAAGTTCTTGTACAACTTCTCTAGGTGTCATCTCAGACATTAATCTTCTCAATTGTTAGGTTTGAATTAGTATATATACAAATCTCGGACGCGATATGCAGTGATTTTTTAACTATGTCTTCAGCAGATAAATCAGTATTTTCGTAAAGAGCTTTTGCAGATGCCTGAGCGAACGAACCCCCTGAACCAATTGCTATTATGGAATCTTGAGGTTCTATTACATCGCCATTACCCGAAATAAGCAAAGAAACATCCTTGTCTGCGACTATCAGCAGTGCTTCAAGATTACGAAGCATCTTATCCGTTCGCCAATCTTTAGCTAATTCGACTGCAGATCTTGTCAAATGACCACTATATTTTTCTAACTTACCTTCAAATTTCTCAAAAAGGGTGAAGGCGTCTGCTGTAGCTCCAGCAAAACCAGCAAGGACTTGTTCTTTATAAAGCCTTCTAACTTTTTTTGCATTATTTTTCATTACAGTATTACCAAGTGTGACTTGGCCATCACCACCAACCGCAACCTCATTATCTCTTCTAACGCCAATAATAGTTGTTCCATGAAAAGTTTCGCTCTGACTCATATTTTATGCTCTCGGATGACTATTTTTATAAACTTTATTTAAATGTTCAAAATCCATATTAGTATATATCTGCGTTGTACTTATATCTTCATGCCCTAAAAACTCTTGTACAGCTCTAAGATCCCCCGAAGCTTCTAATAAATGTGTAGCACAACTATGTCTTAATGTATGGGGTGATATCTTACAATTCAAGCCTTGTTTTTTTACCCAAAAGCTGATTCTATTCTGAATAGAACGATTTGACAATCTGTCACCGAACTTATTTATAAATAATGCATTAGATGTCGGACTTTTTTCAGTTCGTTTTACCAGCCATATGTTCAAAGCATCTAATGCTTTTGCGCCGAAAGGTAAAATTCTCTCTTTTTGACCTTTACCTATAACCTTTACATAACTTGCATTAATATCAATTGAGTCAAGATCGAGTTGGGATAGTTCGCTCAACCTAAGTGCTGAGCTGTACATTAACTCTATTATAGCCTTATCTCTAATAGCAGCTAGTGTTAGTTCTTTGATATCACACAGTATATCTATATCCGAAATTGATAGTATATTTGGAAGCTTCTTCGAAAGTTTAGGTGTTTTAATTCCAGACATTGGCGTTGTTTTAATCTGTGATGTTTTTAAAAGATATAAATAAAATGATCTTAAAGTTGAAGCTTTTCTTGCTAATGATGTCGGTGATAACCCGAGACTGTGAATCTTTATAAAAAAATTTTCAATATATTTTTTATTGACATTTAAAAGAGAAAGTTTAGCTGTACTAAGATAATCTGAGTATTGTTTGAGGTCAATTTTATAATTTATAAGAGTATCTTTAGTGTATAGTTTTTCAAATTGTAAATATCTAAGGAATTCATCAATATATTTATCATAGCTATTCAAGATCTCCCTCTCCTTCTATAGCGCTAGGGCCAACAAGTTCATATCTATCTGGATTGTAAGATTTTATAACAGTTAGAAGTCCTCCTTTCTGTTTAACAGAAATACTCGAGGCGTTAACCTTACATTCATGCTCAAGTTCATATAATTTAAACATACAAATTGCGGCAGCAGTTGCTCCACTCCCACATGAGTCTGTATATCCGGCTCCTCTCTCTTTCACAACAAGATTGATAGTCACCTTCCCGTCAATGATGAAATCTTGAGCGTTTGAAATAAAGCCAACATTCATTTCTTTGTTAAATATTTCATCAATAACTGATGAGATTTCATCTTTGTGTTTAATGCAATAATCAGAAAATACTACGCAATGCTTATTGCCAATTGATAAAGGTATAAAAGAAAAGGACATTCTTGTGGATATATTTTCTATAGTGACGACTATCCCTGACTGCTTAATATTATATTCAGGATTTGTGTATTCATCTTTAATGTTGATGTATGTAGCCTGTCCCATATCAACAGAAATTTCCTTATTATTTATTTTAGCTCTATAAGCTACATCACAAACAATTATATTAGTCTTTGTAATATTATATTTCTCATTAAGAAAAAGCATTGTGGCTCTTAGTCCATTGCCGCATTGACATGCTTTACTGCCATCTTGATTGTATACATCACAGAAAACATTTGATGGGTCAGTTGCATCCACAATAAAAAATTGATCACAACCGACTACATCACGACGTGAGTAGTGCTTGATATCATTAATTGTTAAGTTATCAAAATGCTTATTTGATTCAATAAGTATAAAGTCATTTCCTTGACTGTTTAATTTAGTATACTGTGTCATCTTTCATCTCTATGTTAACAAAAAAATGCCTATCCGATATAGGTTTGATGTTGAATGATATGTTATTATAATCGTGAAGCTGTTGTGAAACCTCATTTATTGTGTATGCGGCTTTTAGTGAATTTTTAAAATCATCTAATAATATAGGATCTTTACCTCCATATTTTAATAAGACATTATCAATTTCTTTATTGGACTTAGGTCTAATAAGATCCATTAAACATATGATGCCATTCTTTCTGGTTAATCTAAATATCGTATTCCAAAATATAGATAAGTCTGACACGTGATGAAGAACGCTGTTGCAAGTTATTACATCAAATGATTTGCCTAGAAATAAATTATGGTCGATTAGCTTTTTATGTAAAAATATATTTCTAACATTATTTTTCTTAATTTTCTTTTTAAATTCATTCAACATCGCTTGAGATCCATCTATTGCAGTTATTTCACAATCAGTTTCTTTAGATATTTTTATTGGTATTTCTCCATCGCCACAACCTACGTCTAGTAACTTAGTATAATTATCGATTTTTGCATGTTGAAGTGTATTGTTGATAAAAATGTTGTTTGACTCAGAAAAATTTGCGTTCGCATATGAAGCTGCTTTTTCATTGCTACACATAAGTTCTTTTTCAGGAACGCGAATCACTCAAATTCATTGGCTAGAATTTGATCTAATGTATCTGCTGATCGTATTTTATTTATATTGCCATTGCTAATTATATATTCAGCCGGTTTAGGTCTCGTATTATAGTTAGAAGATAGTACAAAACCGTAAGCTCCAACATCCTCAATTACAACCAAATCAGAAACATTAACATTCATTAATCTGTTTTTACCAAGGAAATCGGCACTTTCACAAACGGGTCCAACTACATCATAGTACTTTTTCGCATCATCTGTTCTGTGTACCGCTGTTATATTGTGGTGGGCATTGTATAGCGGAGGCCTTATAAGTTCTGACATGCTTGCATCGAGAATTAAAAAGTTTTTTTCGTCTGACTCTTTGATGTACTGCACTCGACTTACTAAGATTCCACAATCACCAACAATAGACCTGCCGGGCTCAAACAGAATCATGATGTTCAAGTCATTTAATTCGCTAACTATTGTGCTTATAAAAACATCTTTATTAATAATATTTTCATCCTGATACTTAATGCCTAGCCCTCCACCAATATCAATATGCGATATGCTAATGCCTTTTTTTTCTAACTCAGCAATCAAAGACTTTATAGATTTCAAAGAATCAAGATAAGGTTCAATGGTTGTTATCTGTGATCCAATATGAAAATCAATTCCAGTTATATTAAGCGACTTTAATTTCGATGCTTTTAGATAAATTTCTAAAGCATCTTTGTAAGGAATTCCAAATTTATTTTCTTTCATGCCGGTGGATATGTATGGATGAGTTTCTACCGCAACATCAGGATTAACTCTAATAGATACATTAGCCACACATTCCATGAGTGATGCTTGCTCATTTATAACATGAAGCTCTCCCTCAGACTCAACATTGAAACAGAGAATTCCGCATTCAAGGGCGAACTTTATCTCATCTTTTCTTTTTCCAACACCTGAATAAACTATTTTTTTTGGGTCTGCTCCCACCTTCATTGCCCTATACAACTCTCCTTTGGACACAACATCAAAGCCCATTCCCATTGCAGCAATTAATTTAAGGATAGATAAATTAGAATTTGCTT
>CBFHLA010000023.1:0-13726 GCA_965656575.1 Gammaproteobacteria bacterium | reverse complement strand
ATATCTGTACTAAGATATAGGGATTTTTGTATAGTCGAATAAAAACGAGCATTTAGTTTTTGAAATTTTGTTAAGCTACTAGCAAATACAGTAAAATCATGATGAATAATAGATGGTATCAGTTCATTAAGAGCAATATCCGAGAGTCTGGAACGTAAAGTATCTGAGTTTTTTGATGTAAAAAACGTATTTTCTGGCTGTCCATGAATACCTTTTTTTGAGTTGTCGAATAGAAGTATTATTTTCCAAGAGGATGGGAATTTACTTTTAAAAATAATCTGACTTGAAGATAGATCATTTTTAGGGGCGTCTAGAATAAAACCGCCATACCTAAATGAATTATAGCCAACCCCAGATCTAAAGTTTCTTTTAAATATATTTACACCTTTATCTAATTCAAAGTATTTCAAAATTAATTCTTGTATTGAAAGTATGAGCTGTGTACCTGAACCAAGACCAATATGGCTATCTGGTTGGGCTATACAGCTAATTTCTACGTTAGAGCTCAATTTATTTTTTTTTAAATAATTTAGAATAGCTTTTGATATATTCGGCGGAAGATTAGTTTGAAATTTTTTTGTCTTCCCAATACTAGTAACCGTTGGGAATTTAGAAATGGACAGACCAAGTCCACCATAAGAATATGGTGATGATGAATTAAGATTTATAAAACCTAGATGCAGCCTTGAGTTTGACTCAACTTTTATCATATTAAATTCTTTATTCTCTGTCATTAAAGTAGAATATATTAATGTTTTTGCATGTAAAGTTTTTTATTAATGATGTAAAATGACACATGCCTAAGATTTCTGATTCTACTGAATTTAAAGACATCGTCTGTCCTTTTTGTTCCCTTCATTGTGATGATCTAGAGCTTGATATTATAGACAACAAAATCTTTGTTAGAAGTGATATAAATGAATCATGTAAAGATAAGTTTGAGCGAAATAACACTAGCTCGGTTAATACGGTTTCACCAAAAATAAATAGTAAGTCTGAAAGTTTTGATATTGTCGTCAAATGTGCAAAAAAATTAATAAGTGAATCAGATGAAACCTTAATTTTAAATACAAGTGCTGACGTAAATATAACTAGAGAGTTAATTATATCTACATCTAAGATAAATGGTATTTTTGATCATATAAATAGTGAAACTTTTCTGAAGAATATTGACATTTATCAAAGGAGAGGTTTTATGTCTACATCTTTATCTGAAGTCAAAAACAAATCTGATGTGATTGTTTTATTTTCAGATAATATTTTAAAGAATTATCCAAGATTAGTTGAGAGAGTGCTTGCGCCAGACAACAGTTTTAGTATGAAAGCTAATAAGAAAAAGATTTATATAATAGGTAATAAAAAAAATAATATAAAACAGAATTTCAAGAGAGATAATCGTATTGAATACATAGACTTTAATATACAAAATACATCAATGTTAATTGAGAGTTTAAAAATAAAATCCAATAACACATCAATAAAAGATAATATATTCAACGAACTCCTTCAAAAGGTTAATAACTCAAAATATCTTACAATATGCTGGGCTACATCGGAACTTATAAAAAATGTCAATTGTTACAACACCATAAGCTCCATCTCAGAATATGTGGTATCAATAAATGAAAAATCAAGGGCTGCTTGCTTACCTCTTGCTGGCAATGATGGTGACGTAAGTAATTTTCAAACTACTGGCTGGTTAACCGGATTTCCCTCGAGGATAAAATTCACTGGAAATTATTTTGAATATGATAGAGATTTGTATCATGGAAATAACTTAATAGAATCAAATAACATTGATCTTGTTATTTATGTTAACGGCATTTCTAATAAAAAATTAATTCTAAATAAGAAAAATAAGAATATCATTATTGGGCATCCGTCTACAAAATATAATATACAACCAGATATATTCATTCCATGTGGTATACCGGGTATAGACTATAAAGGACTAATATTTAGAACTGATAATGTCATTACCCTTCCCCTCGTGGATATTAAAATACCTACTTACAGAAGCGCTCAAGAAATATTAAGGAGAATTCTAAACTAATGGCCACCATACATCTTAGAAACGGGCATGTATTTGATCCCGCAAATAGAGTTTATAACAAAAAGAAAGATCTATTCATTCAAGATGGCAAAGTAGTTAAATCTCTCAAAAAAAAAGCTGATCAGATAGTAAACTGCACGGATAAAATTATTATGCCAGGAGCGATTGATCTACACACCCATATAGGTGGAGGCAAAGTAAATATTGCTAGATTAATGCTACAAGAATTTCATAATAATAGTGATAGGGATTATGACTTGACTGCTGATTTTGTTCCTAGTACTTTGAAAACAGGTCTTCAGTATATTGGTATGGGATACACTAGTTGTTTTGAACCCGCATTACTTCCAATGAATGCTCGACAATCTCATTTAGAGATGGCAGATATACCGTTCGTCGATAAAGGAGGGTATGCATTGCTAGGAAATGATGATTATCTACTTGCTATGATTGCTAAAGGAGCTCACCAATCAGAAATTAATGACTACGTTGCATTTATTCTTAAAGCTTCTCAATGTATTGGTATAAAAGTAGTAAACGCCGGAGGTATTAATGCATTTAAATTCAACCAAAGAGCATTAGACGTGGATGAACAGTCAATTAGATATAAAGTTACTCCTAGAAAAATTGTAAATGTTCTTGCAAGAGCTGTTTATGAACTAGGTGTGCCCCACCCTCTTCATGTCCATTGTAGTAATTTAGGTGTCCCTGGTAACTTTAAATCTACGATTGAAACTATTAAAGCAGCAGAAGGTCTTCCAATTCATATTACACATATACAGTTTCATAGTTATGGAGATAATGGAGACAGAAAATTCTCCTCAGCATCTGCAGAAATTACAGAGTATTTAAATAAAGTACCTAACCTTACATGTGATGTTGGTCAGATTATGTTTGGGCAAACGGTCACTATGTCTGGCGATAGTATGAAACAACATAAAAATCACAAACACGCACATCCAAAAAAATGGTTGTGTATGGATATTGAGTGTGACGCAGGATGTGGAGTCGTTCCATTCAAATATAAAGATCAGAGCTTTGTCAATGCTCTCCAATGGGCTATAGGTCTTGAAACTTTCCTTTTAGCAGAAGATGCAGAGAAAATATTTTTAACAACAGATCATCCAAATGGCGGTCCTTTTACATCATATCCACATTTAATCAAATTATTAATGGATAAAACTTTTAGAGATGATTTGTTAGATCGATTAGCAGTGGATATCAAAGAGCATACAATATTAAAAGATATAAAAAGAGAATATACACTTTCAGAGATAGCTACCATGACACGCTCTGCTCCTGCCAAGATACTAGGATTAAAAAATAAAGGATCCTTATCAGTGGGATCTGATGCAGATATAACTGTATATGATAAGAAACTTAATGATATTGAAGAAATGTTTGCTCATCCATCACATGTAATAAAAGATGGTATTTTAGTTGTAAAAAATAGTGTCGTACAAGATTATATTTGGGGCAAGACTCAAGTTGTCAAACCAGAGTATGATCCATCAATTGAAAAGAAATTAGATAAACATTTTAAAAAATTTAATACTATCGGATTATCTAATTTTGCTATTAGCAATGATGAAATGTCTGAAGTAATTGGATCAGATGTAAATGAAAATGAATGCCTGAGGAAACGTGTCTCATGAAAATAAACGGTTTACATATCGAGAATACTTTTGCTGAAGCTTTTAATATGAAAGCGAGTAGAGTGATTGTTACAGCTGATAATATTAAGTGGGCAAAGAATGCAAGTATGTCCTTTACTGGTTTCGCAACGTCCGTAATTGCATGTGGTGTAGAAGCTGGTATAGAAAAGGAAATAAAAAAAACAGAAACACCGGATGGTCGACCAGGATATTCAATATTATTGTTTTCTATGTCTAGAAGCCAACTTGAAAAGCAATTAGAAACAAGAGCTGGGCAATGTATTCTTACATGCCCGACTACCGCATTGTTTTCAGGGATTGAGGGTGAAGATATGATCCCGCTTGGCAAAAATTTGAAATATTTTGGTGATGGATATCAAATATCAAAAAAGATTGGAGATAGAAGGTTTTGGAGAATTCCAGTAATGGATGGTGAATTTCTATGTGAAGAAACAACAGCAAGGGTGCCTGCGATAGGTGGAGGTAACTTTCTCTTATTATCTAAAAACAGGACTTCATGTTTAGCTGCATGTGAAATTGCTGTAGATGTTATGAGTAAACTAGATAATGTGATAACACCATTTCCAGGTGGAGTTGTGAGATCAGGCTCTAAGGTTGGATCGAAGTATAAAGCTTTAATTGCTTCAACTAATGATGCTTTCTGTCCCTCTCTAAGAGGTATAACCAACAGTGATCTTAATAAAGATGTAAGCTCTGTAATGGAAATAGTAATTAATGGATTGACAAAAGAAGATATAGATAAAGCTATAAGAGAATCTTTGATTGCAATATCCAAATCAAAGTATAAAAAAGATATTCTATCGGTATCAGCTGGGAACTATGGCGGAAAACTAGGCCAGTATCATTTTCATTTGAGAGAAATATTAAAATGAAGCCTCTAGTATTCAAAAATAAAATTAAAAATAGGCTTATATTGGATATGAGTTGGTTATCAAATATTAATATGTCCGATATCCCAGAAATAAAAAATAAGAACATTCAGATGGGTAATAGATCCTATAAAGTGTCTGAGTTATTTCAGGTTACTGGAGAAGACTGCAATAATATAAAAATTCTGAAATCTAATTCCTATCTTGTAAATATTGGAAATAATTTAAAATATAAAACCATATGTATTGAAGGAGATGCTGGTATAGGACTTGCTAAGAATATGAATAGCGGAACAGTTATACTAAAGGGTAATGCTTCAGAAGCTGCCTGCAGCGGAATGAAAGGTGGCTCTGTATACATCTACGGTAATGCAGGCAATCGTTTATGTTGTTTACCAACAGGTAAAAACGAAGGTATTTTAGACGGTTTCATATATGTCCAAAAAAATGTTGGCTCAGACTCTATTATTCGTATGAGAAGAGGCAATATTATTATTGGAGGAAATATTGGAAATAACTCATGCTATGAATTAATATCAGGGTCAATTACTATTCTTGGAAAAATAGGAAAATATTTTTGTGTAAATGCAAAAAGAGGGACGATACTTACCAAAGATTCATCGATAGCAAAGAATTACATCAAAGCCAGTAATACTGATCTCACATTTTATAATTTTTATAGAATAAACATTAATAAAATGACTAATAGAAAGCTGATTAAGTCGACATGTCCTGAAAGATATTTTGGTACAAAAAAAGAAAGAAAACTTGTTGAATTATTTGTAATCTAAAACTAGTTTATTTTTATCTATCCGAGAGAAGTCAAACTTATTAATTTCTCCTTTGAGAAAATTAACCATTGCTTCAGATGCAAATTCCCTTTTCCCAACTGCCCTATAAATCAGTTTACCCTCTGGATTCATAAGAAAGGTCGTAGGAAGACCTGGTACGCCCCAGTTAACCTCTAGTTCCATATCTACATAAACTGGAAAAGACATAGGCATTAGTTTTTGAAATTTTTCTATATTTTCAGGGCCTGGTCCAACATGTAGACCTAAAACAGTGAATTTATCACTGGAAAGTGTCTGATGAAGCTTTTCTAAAAGAGGCATTTCAACTTTACAAGGGTTGCACCAGGTAGCCCAAAAGTTTACTAAAACAAACTTTCCTTTTAAATCATCAAGCGTATGTGTTTTGCCGTCCATTCCCATTAGTGTAAATTCTGGAGCAGGATTTGCTGCAGGCATCGGGTCCATAAGCATGTCGTTAGCATGTAGTGAATTAATACCAAGAGTGAAAACTAAAATTGATAGTGTAAGTAGCTTTTTGACCATTATTAATATTTCAACTTATTATCATGAAACCAATTAGGATCTTCTAGTGAGACATCACCAATTGGTGCTGCAAAAGCATCCATGACGAGGGTATCCATATTTGAACCTGTTAGTGTTTTTAAAAATTCTACAAGATCATCTACTTCTTGCTTACTCAAGTTTAGCGGCATCATAAGCGGGCTTATAGTTTCATTTTTCATTCTTCCAACTTCTCTTACTCCGCCTTCATTGTAAAATTGAACTACTTCCTTTAAAGTAGCTAATTGGCCGTTATGCATATAAGGGCTTGATAGCTCAACATTCCTTAATGATGGTGTTCTAATTTTCCAACGATCATTTGGGTCTTGTGTTACTAGATAGAGACCTAAATCATTGGGTTTAATTTCGTCTTTAAATCTTGAATCATTAGCATATACAGATGTATCTACATCAACTTCTATGCCAGGTGCTAATACTACCTTTTTACGTGGCGGTTCAACATACATGGACGATTTAAATCCAATGCCAGTATTATGGAGTTTTTCATCTGTGAACAGAGCATATTCATCATTAACTAAATGACATGCCATACAGTTACCTTTTCCTTTAAAAACATCGAAACCGCGTTTAGCTGATTTGGATATAGCTTTAGATTCACCGCCATAATACCATTTGTCGAATGGTGAATTACCACTGAGAAGGCTGTATTGATAAGCTGCTAAAGCTCTTGATAAGGAATCCATATTTACAGAACTACCATATGCGTTTTCAAACAAGCCTTGGTAGTCAGGTATCGCTCTAATTTTATTAAGGATATAACCGGGTGATGGGTTTGCCATTTCATTGTGCGCTAACAATGGTCCCCATACTTGGTCTTCTAGTGAGTTTTCTCTCGCATCATGGAAAAATCTTGATAAGAACGCAGCATTTACAACAGTTGGAGCATTTCTTGGCACAGACCTTCCTTCTGTACCCACTGCAGTTGCTAATTCATTTTGTGCAAATCCCATTTCAGGTACATGACAAATAGCACATGATATTGTGTCTGTGTGTGAGAGCCTTCTATCAAAGAATAATTTTCTTCCCAGTTCAATTTTTTCAGGCGTAAGATTTGTTCCTTCTGGTAATTTAAGTTTTGGCAATCCAAGTTGTTGTGTCATTGCAATTGTATATAAATCAGCAGGCTTTCCTGTTCTATGCAGACTTTTGCTAGCACTTTCATAATCCTTATCGTAGTACCCGTCTTTATTATCTCCGGGTTTGGAAAGTTTTGATGTTGTTGATTTAACAGCGTCTAATTTAGAATTTGTATCAGCTGCAGCTACTAATGTCCCATTATTTGTTTTAGGATCGAGTAGAGTTTTGATGTCATTGATTATTAAATCTGCATGTAGAAATGAAACACTGTAAATATTTCTAATTTGCTTGTCTTTATCAATTAAGAACACACGAAGAATATGTGAAATAGATCCAACATAATTACCCTCGTTATCATATTCTTTGATGATCCTTTGTTGGTACCCATCTAATATTGGATCTAAAATATCTGCATTTTTAGTAGTTATAAATTGCCAGTCAACGAGATGTTTTTCAGTTCCAGCGCCATAAAGTTTCATGATTTCTGGTGTGTCATTTTTAGGATCAAAACTTAAGCTAACAAGGTTAACTTGTTTGCCGATCTGTGGGTCTTTAGATAATTTTTGTTGTATTTTATGAAAAACTGCTGTTGCTAATGGACAACCATTAATATCTGTACAGGTTGTATACATAAAGTTAAGAAGAGTAACTTTATCTTCATAAATATCATGTAAATTAATTTGTTCTTCACGTTGATTAATTACAGGCCCATCTTTTGCTGGTGAAAAGCTAGCTAGTGTATAAGATGATGGACTTGGAGGAGTAAAGGTTAGGCTTGTCCAGCCTGGCGCTAGAACTGAGTTATCATATGTTACTTCTTGAGCAATAACTGCTATCGGTAACATGCATGAAATTAGTATCTTCCTTAACATCCCAGTTTCATTTTAGATTATTTTGATAATCAAACAACCTTTATTTTTATAAGTAAAAGGCCGCTTAAAGTTATTTAAGCGGCCTCAACGTTTCAGCCATTTCACGTTATTAACCACCAATGAGGGTGTCTAATAACTTAGACAAAACTTTACTTAGAAAGTTCTGCTACTTTAGCTCCATCTTTAGGAGATTTAGCATATAGTGAATATGCACCAAATCTCATTTGATGTGGCAAGCCAAGTTTTTCTGAAAGGAAATCTATAGCAAATTGTTGCTCTAGTTTGCCATCTTTATAATGGTAAGCCTTAAAGAATTGTGGCATTTTTTCTGGTCCGTCTGCTTTGTCCCAGTTAGCTAATAGTGATGATGTAAAGTATACACGTTTACCATCCCAGCTTTGAGATAACATGTTTACTTGATCGCCAATTTTGTGTGTATACACTTCTTTAGCATTATGAGGATTTGAAATATCAAATACTCTTGTCATACCATCATTCCATGTATTTACCCATAGATGTTTGTCATCAGCTGTGATTGAAATATCTACTGGTAGTGGAATTTTAGCAGGATCACCAATTGTCGCTACTGATTCAGTATGCCATTCACCATCTTTTTCATAAATCAACCAGATTTGTGAAGTCAATGCTGTTGTAGTGAAGCAATAGTTATTTTGTGAACCCCATGCACATCTAATTTCTAGTGGTGCACCTGGTACGTCAAATACTTTTTTAGGTTTACGTGAATGTAAATCCCAAACTACTACTGTGTTTCCAAAACGTTTCATTGCATCAGAGTCACCCATGAGTTTACCTAAGTTCATCATGTAGTTGTTCCAACCTGTGAATGAAGATGTAATCATTACATTACGACGTGGTAATGCACGAATATCATATCCATATCCATCAGCAATTTGTCCTGTTTTAGTAGCACCATAAAGATTTTCATCGTGTGGCATGTGATATGTAGCTACATATGTACCATCATTTGTATATTCAACAAGTGCTGTTCTACCACCAAAGTCTTGGTTGTTAGATAGACCAGAAATCATCATTCTTCCTGGTAGTGCATATGTTGTATGAGGTCCTACAATCCCACCAGAAGATTTCACGAAGTCAGTGATAACTTTGTGAAGTTTTGGTTTATTTGGGTTTGTATGAACATCAAATATGAAAATTTTACTGGTATCTAGTGTTGCTGCCCATAGGTAATGTCTATCATCTGTAAAGCCAGAGTGATGTGCTTCATTACGTCCACCGACAGAAACGTGTCCAATTACATTGCCGTAGTGAGGAGAATTTGGATTAACTGATATAGTTACCAATTTATCTTGTTCATCTCCAACGCCCACTTGACCTAATGTCCATACATAAACATAGTCCTCTTGGCCTACGATTTTAGCCATGTATGGTGACATGCATGTCTCATCTGAGAATGCTTGTGTTGGTACAAGTGCTACTGCAAGAAAAGCTGACATCAACATACCATATAAAGTTGATATAAGTTTTTTCATTATTTGCGCGCTCCTTTTTTTATTTAATATTAAACATCAGAGGGAAGAAATGAATCTCCCCTCCAATTCTTTTGTGTATTACATTCGTTGTAATACTGATCATCATCTAACTTAGAAGCTCCAAGTTAAAGCGCCACCTAAGTGGAATGATGAAACTGTTGCTTTTGAATGATCAAGTGCAGTACAACCTGCAGATGCTAAACCAGCACCTAATGCAGTACCTACTGTAGCATCAGCATAATATCCGCTAGCTGCTGTTTGTCCATTTTGACCAGATCCAAAACATTTTTCTTCTTCAAGCTGTACAGCAGCGTGAGCGTCTAAACTTAGGAATGGAACACCCAAGAAGCTCTCAACACCTAACCCAACAGCAACTCTATGTTTGTAGATTACTGGAGTTTCCATAGCTTGGAAGTAAGACATGAATAGACCGTACATTGGTGAGGTATATGTATTACCATTTATATCTACACCACCAATAGAGGCAACTTCGACCCCTGGCTTGACTGTAGATAGCAACGGATCATCAGCATAACCATAACCAGCACGCAATTTCATGTTACCCATAGTTTTTTGAATACCAATTGATACAACATTTTGGTCATCATAAAACTCATTGAAGAAATTAGCGTCTGACCATGCTTTATGTGTAAAGTCAGCCATTACTAACATGTTGTTACCCATATCCATTGCGACACCTAAACCTATGTTCCAAGGTTGTTGTACTTCTAGATCTTGTCTACAAACATTACCGGCGTCACCGTTACATGTTATAGCATCTTGGTTTGAGTCTAGCGAAGCCAACATAGTTGTTGTAATTGCAGCGTCACTACCAGCCATACTTGTTACATGCAAGTTGTCATATTGATGTTCTAATTCACCTTGATAATACATACCAATAGTCATAGGTCCCATATGTTTACGAGCACCAATTGTACCTCTAAAACCTAAGTCATGCTTTTGTGTACCAGAACCTGTAAGTCCTGCTTCTAGCATTGCATATGTAATAGTCATAGCTACACCAACGTCTAATGTATCAGACATTTTCATACCAATACCAGCATTTACACCTAAATTAATAAGTTCAGCAGCGGCACCAATTGAATTTGATGATTGTTGATAATCAACACCAATACCATTAGTCGCTGTTACACCAACACCAAGTACTACAGGAATACCAAGACCTGATAAATCCTGAGTTACTGCTATTTGTGGCACAGCATATACGTCTTGTTGCGATCTTGAATCAAACGCGTAACGAGCAACGCCATCATTATGAACTAAGTTCGCAGTACCATCATGCGATCTGTCAGTTAAAACGCCACCAGTTTGTGATACAGCATGTCCGGCAGAACCATCATGTTGCATTTGTGCACGCGGCATATAGAAAGTAGCACCAAATGTAAAGTTAGTACCTCCATAATATTGTGCAAGTGTTGCAGGGTTACCAAACACTGCAGATACTGGATCTTCTGTATGTGCTATAGATGTACCAGCGAAAGACGCTGCTGCTCCATTCAACACATTATGAAGATCGAACCCGTGTGGTCCTGCGATTGCGCCAGCAGAGCCTAGAGACAGCGCTGTCCCGACTGCAGCTCCTAGCTTCCAATCTTTATTTAAAGTTTTCATATAACTTTTCCTCATTTATATATATATATAACGTCTTATGGCTGGGGACATACGTCCAGTATTGAAATCAACTAAGTTTTCCCCCACTAAATTCCTTTTTAATAAAGACACCTAAAGTATTACAACTCTCGTTGTAATTCTTTTACCCTTCGTCTCCTGGTCCGTAGACTCCATCTTCAAACCATTCCCAAGGTCTGTTACCTGCAACTTTGATGAACAGATATACACTGATCATGTTTGCTACAATTAACAAGAAACCAATGAGCAATGCCACAGGCCACCCAGCTAATCCAGGGTTTGAACCTGGTGCAAAGTGCCACATTGGGAACATGCTGCTGAAGAAGTAGTAACACGCTATCCAGAAAGCTACAACGACATAAGTGCCTTGAGCTGTCTTACCGAATAGAAATCCCATATTTACTCTCCTCTTATATTAGCATTTAACGATATTGTGATATAAATTATGCACATACCGTAGAATTAAAATAGTCTAAATATAAGTGTTTGTAAAGAATTTAATGAAATTAAGCTAGATGTTTTAGACAAGTATTTTTTAAAGTAGTTCTTTTAAAGATTATCATAAATTACTGGAGTCAGTAAATTTATCATAGAAGATCTCATCTTCTGAAATACCATTTTTAGTTAGACATAAACTAGCAGCATCTACCATGGGAGGTGGTCCACATAAATAGGCCTGCCATCCGGTTATATTCAAACTCTGATTAGGAATAACCTCTTGTTCAAAATAATCAGTAACCATACCTCTAGCGCCTTTCCAGTCGCTATCCTCGGGTTCCATATTAAGAACGGGGATGAACTGAAACGAAGACTCTTTATTCCAATTGTTTTTTATTTCTTTAATCTCTTTAAGAGAATATAAATCTGCCTGAGTTCTAGCGCCAAACAAAAAGATGACATCTCTTTTGATTTGATCGTTCACACCACCTTCTAGGATTGCTTTGATAGGAGCTAATCCACTTCCGCCAGCTATACAAACAATAGGAGTCTCTTTTTCTCTTAAATAAAATGAACCAAATGGGCCATTGATAGTAACACATTCATTTGGATCTCTATCGTCACTGAAGAGCCATTCTGTAAATTTACCACCAGGAACTTTTCTTATAAAAAATGTAAACTCATTCTTATTTTCATTTTGTGGAGCTGATGCAAAAGAATATGATCTAGGTCTATCTAATCCAGGTATTGATAACTCAGCCCACATACCTGCTAAACCAGGACGTTCTTTACCTTCTGGGATATCACTATCTGTTCCTATAGTGACTGACATAATATCTGATGTTAACATTTGAGTTGACTTGACCTTCGCATTACAAGTTCTAGCAGGAACTCTAATGAGATCTCCAAGCTCAACTTCTATATCGCAGTCCATGGTTAAGCGTGATTGACACGCAAGTATATAATCATTAGCCAGCTCTTCTTTTGTAAGAGCTTCACTAAAGTCGACCATTGGTTTTATTTTACCTTTAACTAAACGACACTTACACTCTCCACATGACCCAAATTTACAGTTGTGAGGCCAATCTAAACCTTCATCTAATGCTGCTGAGAGAAGTGTTTTATCTCTGGAGACTTCTAACTGTTTACCTGATGGCAAAAGTCTTGCTGAACTATCTGTAGGCTTTGTTCCAAAAAACCAAAGGTATTTATAAATATTCATACTGTAAAAAAAATGTTGTATAAGTGTTTTGTTATATTCGCAAATACATTATCACTTTGTTAAAAAAAAAGAAACCCCAATTAAAAACTGGGGTTTCTAAACTTTGAAATAATACTTAAGTAATTAAGCAGTATTAATTCTTACTTCACGCATACTATTTCCGTCATGATCAGCTTTTGTAGCCATACAACTATATGGGTTGATAGCTTCTTTACTTGTAGATGGATGTGATTGAACAGCAGCAAACCAAGTATTAACAGCAGAACGTGAGCTTACAGCATTGCCTTTACCCATGTTTGTTGCTACTTGACATACACCAGCCCATGCGCAATCAGCTAATGTGTACTGACCTACACAGTAATCACCTTTCATGTTTCCAAGTGGTGAGTTAAGTGTTGCTTCTAACTGGTCTAATGCGGCAGCTAGTGCGGCATCATCTGAACAATCAGTTTGTTGAGCAATAGTGATTTCCTGGAACATCCTCGCTCTAGTTACACCATTTCTGTGAACAAGTGAAGGTCCGAAACCTTTATCATCAAGATAAGACATACAAGAAGTTAAACCTATGTTTACTGCTTGACGATCTTTCAGTACTGGTCCAATACCTAGTGGACTCATACTTCTTATTGATGAACTAGGGCCCCAGTCATCTTCTACGTGTGCGTTAATATCAACGCCTTTTTCACCTGCAGCAATAAGTACTGCATTTGTGTGAGGACATTTTGGACTTCCATACAGGTCCATAACATCTCTTAAGTGATCTCCAATTGCCATAATTACCCCCTAATTATGTATTAGTTAATTGTAAATTTTACTCTTCGATTACAAGTGCGCCTGATGGGCAATTGCCTACAGTAGCTCTTATATTTTCTTCACTATCTGCAGATGTGTCAATTACAAATTGACCGTCTACAACTTTAAATACATTTGGTGCACCTTTTACGCATTCGCCAGCGTGTGTACATACGTCTGCATTATAAGTTAC
>CBFHLA010000022.1:0-14058 GCA_965656575.1 Gammaproteobacteria bacterium | reverse complement strand
TCTTTGGGCACCATGTATGTGTAACCAATATCATACTCAATTAGATTTAGTATTGACTGAAATCTAAGCTCCAATCCAGTTACCTCAGAATCTGATATGTATACTTGGGACATGCTATCTGCTTCAATTAAGTTTTTAATTGTTGTTTTAAATGCAGTGCCACGAATAAAAGTATTTTCATTAACATATCTCTTTACACCAAACTCATAAGAAAATGATTCTTCAGGTTCAAGTGTAGGAATACCACTCCACTCTGAGTATAGATCTGTTGCATCTGCGGGCCTTAAAGACCTCGTAATATTAAAAGAATATACATCATTATTTGACAAAATAGAGAGTCCAAAATTTCCAGTTGTAAAATGTCCAAATTGAGAATGATCAATATGTCTTGCTCCATAATTAACAAGATAGGATGAGCGTGATAACTCACTTTGATAATAATATTCTTTATTATTTGTTTGAACCGTGAAACGACTACCATACGAGAGTTCACTCATATGTTCTTTTGTATAAATTACTCCAGCCTTTTGTATTAGGTTAACTCCTACACTTGTATAAGAGAAGTCATATATATCTCTGAGAGTATCTGTAAAATCAGTAGCACCAGTTGCGGCTTGAATGATTCTATTTTGAGAGCCTTTGTAAACCATTTCAAAAATATCATTATTAACAAACTTTTTAAGTCCTAAAGTATAGAAGTAATCATCATGATCTTGATTAAGTACAACTGAGCTATTGTAGTTATCATACTGAGTATTTCCTCTAGAACTATATAATCTAGATGTAAACATATAATCATTTAATTCCTTGCTTAACCCTATCGCTATATTCTCTGTATTATAAGAGTGCCTTCGTGAAGACATGATTTTAGCGGGTATTGATTTTGACTCATTACTATTAGCATTAATATTTATTTTTAATCCATTTCTATCAAAACTATTTGTGAATGATGCTGTATTAGTTGACCATGACCCTGATGAAATTGAAATAGAATTTGAATTTTCTTTTGTTTTAATATTAATAATCCCACCAATAGTATTTGCTCCATGAAGAGCTGACGAGGAACCTTTTATAATTTCTACTTTATCAATGGAATTGATTGAAATGTTTTGGATTGGTGCGAGGCCAAGTGTACCTGGATTAAGCTCAACACCATCTAATATAATTTTTGTATGATTACTTTCAGTACCTCTGGTGAAAACAGAAGTCAATTGTCCAATTCCACCTGTACTGCTTATATTTATAGAGCTGATTGATCCTAATAATTCTTGTAAGTTTGCAAAACCTCTTTCTTCAATATCTAAAGCAGTGAAAACCTCCATTGATGCAGGAGATGAGTGAAGGTCTATCGGTGAGATAGAATTACTTACTACGATTGGATTTAAAGTTTCACTTGCATTCGAGAACGTAAAAGATATAAGTAATATATTTAATAATAAAATTTTTTTAAAGTTCATAGTATTCCTATTAATAAGTTATTTAATTTAAATTTTTTTAAAAAATATTCTTTCTGGGTAGGTTGATACAAATATTTTCTGCATTTAGATGCAACAAAACATACAGGTATCTTGAAACATCATTTATGACAGTTATTATTTATTACATACGGGTACCACAGTTATGCATGACGCATAACAGTAATTCTCAGAAAGTAATAGTTTATATTTTTATATGATTAAGATTATTTTCATAGCACCACCGCTAATGTTGGTCTCACCTCGTTGGCATTCGGACTGTTGTTCACCGTTGCGGGGGCAGTGTCAGATTATGTATTCACTGACTTTCCCAACCTCGTGAGAGTTAATTTTTTACACCAATACCTTTATTGAGTAAATATATAGCTAAAGAATACAATACAAATATTAAAATAAACATCATTAATATAGCAGTATTAGTATTCATTTCCTCAACGCCAATGAATGCATATCGATAAGCACTAACCATATATGCAATTGGATTGAAAATAGAAACTGTTTGCCATACTTCTGGGAGATTGTATATAGAGTAAAATGTTCCTCCTAAATAAGTGAGAGGTGTAAGAACGAAAGTAGGAATTATATTGATATCATCAAAACTTTTAGCATACACTGCATTTATAAATCCTAGTATTGAGAATAAAAAACTTATTAATAGAGTTAGAAATAAAGCTAGCGCTACATTGTGTATGGGGATGGTGGTAAAGCTTAATGATACAATGTATACAACAAACCCAACTACAAATGCTCTAGATACACCACCTAGGACATATCCGATTAAAATTACATGACTAGAGAGTGGTGAAACAAATAATTCTTCAATACTTTTTTGAAATCTTCCACTATAAAATGAACCTACTACATTCATGTATGAATTTGAAATAATAGGCATGATTATCAAACCAGGAATAATGAAATGTATGTATGGCAGGCCACTAATTTCTCCTATGCGTTCTCCAATAAAATTTCCAAATATTGTAATATATAAAAACATTGTTATTACAGAGGGTAGGATGGTTTGAATCCATATTCTTGACCAACGAGCAAATTCTTTTTTAAATATAGTTAGAAGTTGTACTAGATATAAATTATTCATTTCGATTGGGTAAGTTCTATGAAAAGCTCCTCAAGCTTATTTCTTTTGCTTAAAATATCAATAACTTTAATATTATTATCATTAAAGCGGTTAATTATTTCTGTTATTGATATTTTATTATCAACTGTTAGTTCACATGTTTTATCATCAACAATCTGAATATTATCCTTAAATATATTTTTATCCGTAATTTTTGAATCCGCTCTTATAATATAAGTATGTTTTCTAGTTGATGATATTACATCCGACATCGGAGAACTTTTTACTACTTCACCATGATGAATAATTGCAAGGTTCTTGCATAATCTTTCTGCTTCCTCTAGATAGTGTGTTGTTAAAATGATTGTAACGCCATCATTATTTATTTTTTTAAAAAAATCCCACATTGTTAATCGCAATTCCGTATCTACTCCCGCAGTTGGTTCATCTAGTATAAGTAGTTTTGGGTTATGAATAAGAGCTCTAGCAATCATTAGTCTTCTTTTCATCCCACCAGATAATTCTCTTGGTGTCGACTCTCTTTTATGCCAAATACCCAAGTCCTCAAACAACTCTTGTGTCCTTTTTAATGCCTGTTTTTTTGATAATCCAAAGTATCCTCCAATGTTAACCATTGTTTCTATTATTGGTATGAATTGGTTCAAATTATATTCTTGGGGAACTACTCCAATCATATGTTTTGTGAACTCAGGATGCTTAGCTATGTCTTTTCCGTAAACTTGCACACTTCCAGACGTAATATTCACAAGTGTCGTAATTATGCCTATAACAGTGGATTTTCCTGCTCCATTAGGGCCAAGAAAGGCAAATATGTCGCCGTCTTCAACGTTTAAATTAATATTTTTTAAAGCGGTAACACCATTTCTGTATGTTTTATTAAGTTGGTTTATTTCAAGTGCGTATTTAGTCATTTATTTAGGCTTATGTGTTTTGCATATTGCAAAATTATAATATATACTTCTCCAAAACTTATCGAGTTATAGCGAATATACAGGGGTATATCAAGTCAAAATTTGAAATAAAATTTATGAGTCATACATCATACAAAAGCGCAAAAACCAGATTACAAAGAAGTGAACTAGCAGTTCCTGGTTCATCACCAAAAATGTTTGAAAAAGCACTTAATTCTAGTGCAGATTATATTTTCCTAGACCTTGAGGATGCTGTATCACCAAATGACAAAATTTCAGCAAGAGAAAACGTAATTAGAGCACTTAAAGAATTTGACTGGAGAGGTCACGGAAAAACTATATCAGTACGTATCAACGGTCTAGATACTCACTACATGTACAGAGATGTTGTTGAGCTGATGATGCAAGCTGGAGAATATATAGACACTCTACTGATACCTAAAGTTGGAGTCAGAGACGACGTTTATATGGTTGATTGCATGGTAACTCAGATAGAGCAAGAAAGAGAATTAGAGAATAGAGTAGGCTTAGAGTGTTTGATTGAAAGTGCTCTTGGCATGGTTAACATTGAGGAGATAGCAAAATCTTCTGATAGATTAGAAGCTCTCCATTTTGGTGTTGCAGATTTTGCAGCAAGTCTTCGAGCTAGAACAGTCGTAATTGGCGGTCTAAATCCAGATTATCCTGGAGATCAGTGGCATCATGGTTTATCTAAGCTAGTTGCAACATGTAGAGCATTTGGTTTAAGACCTATCGATGGACCTTTTGGAGACATTCAAGATCCTGATGGATACATTAAAGCTGCAAAACGCGGAGCAGCAATTGGTATTGAAGGTAAATGGGCAATTCATCCATCACAAATTGAACATGCAAATGATGTTTTTTCTCCGCCTGAGTCAGAGGTAGATAAAGCAAAAAGAATTATTGAAGAACTTGCAAAAGCAGCAGCTGAAGGAAGAGGAGCAGCTCAATTAGATGGTAGAATGATTGATGCAGCATCTGAGCGAATGGCTGAAAATATCGTCAACATAGATAATTTAATTCAATCTAAAAAATAATAATGAATATACACGAGTACCAAGCTAAACAAATACTATCTAAATTTAATGTACCAATCCCAAAAGGACTTGTAGCTGATAGTGCGGAAGCAGCGCAAAGCAGCGCAAATGAATTAGGCGGTGATTTGTGGGTTGTAAAAGCTCAAATCCACTCAGGTGCTAGAGGAAAAGCTGGTGGAATTATTGTTTGTAAAAATGAACAAGATGTATCTGATGCAACAAATAAGCTTCTTGGAAAAACTTTAGTAACACATCAAACAGGTCCAGAAGGTAAAACTGTTCATAAGGTTTATATAGAAGAAGGGACAGATATCAAAAAAGAATTCTATTTAGGATTAGTATTCGATAGAAGCTCAGAAAGTATAATGGTTATCGCTTCATCAGAAGGCGGCATGAGCATAGAAGAAATTGCTGAAGAAAAACCAGAATCTATAGTAAAAACAAAAGTTGAAGCCGCAGTGGGACTTCAAGCTTTTCAAGCCAGAGAAATTGCTTTCGGTTTAGGTTTAGAAGGTAAAGCCATTAGTAGATGCGCACAAGCTATACTAGGAACATATCAAGCTTTTTGTTCTTCTGAGGCAACGATGGCAGAAATCAATCCTTTAGTTCTAACAGGTGATGATGAAATCCTTGCTTTAGACTGTAAAATGACAATTGATGACAACGCACTATTTAGAAATTCAAATCTTTTAGAGCTAAAAGATGAAACGCAAGAAGATCCAAAAGAAACATATGCTGCAGAACAAGGTTTAAATTATATTCCACTTGATGGAGATATAGGTAATATTATCAACGGTGCTGGATTAGCTATGGCATCTATGGATATGATACAACTTGCTGGCGGTCAACCTGCTAACTTTTTAGATGTTGGTGGAGGAGCTACTCCAGAAAAATTTGTAAAAGCTTTTAAACTAATATCAGGCGATTCAAACGTTAAAGTAATATTAATAAACATATTTGCTGGAATTAACCGCTGTGACTGGGTTGCACAAGGAATTGTAGATGCACTTGCACAAATCAACATAGAACAGCCACTTGTGATAAGACTTGCTGGGACAAATGTTGATGAAGGTATAAAAATACTCAAAGATAGTAAAATAGAATACATAGAAGCATCAACACTTGAAGATGCTGCTAATAAAGCAGTAAAAGCTCAAAAAGACTTGGAGAATAAGTAAATGGCAATTCTTATTACTAAAGAATCTAAAATAATCATTCAAGGCTTTACTGGAAAAATTGGTACATTCCATGCTGAAGAAATGATGGAGTATGGAACAAATGTTGTAGGTGGTGTTACACCAGGGAAAGGTGGACAAAAACATTTAGATCGCCCTGTATTTAATACAGTTAGAGAAGCTGTAGAAGAAACAGGAGCTGATGCAAGCATCCTTTTTGTACCTCCTGCTTTTGCAGCTGATTCAGCAATGGAAGCTGCTGATGCTGGCATTAAAACGCTTGTAGCTATAACAGACGGTATACCTACACATGACATGACTAAAGTTAAAAGATATCTAAAAAGATATCAGACTGAAGACAGAATGACTATGGTTGGACCAAACTGTGCAGGCGTAATTAGTCCTGGTAAATGCATGCTTGGAATTATGCCTGGCCATATCTATAAAGAGGGTAATGTAGGTGTAATTGGACGTTCTGGTACACTTGGATATGAAGCTGCTCAACAAATGAAAGATTTAGGTATTGGAATTTCAACAAGCGTTGGAATTGGTGGCGATCCTATCAATGGAAGTGCTTTTAAAGATCATCTAGCTAAATTTGAAAAAGATGATGAAACAAAAGTGATACTTATGATCGGTGAAATTGGTGGACCACAAGAAGCAGAAGCAGCAGAATATGCTAAAGCTAATGTTTCAAAACCAGTTGTTGCATATATTGCTGGATTAACTGCACCTAAAGGTAAAAGAATGGGTCATGCTGGAGCTATAGTTAGTGCCGGCGGTGAATCAGCTGCAGAAAAAGTTGAAATACTTAAAGCTGCAGGTATTACAATAGCAAAAAATCCATCTGTAATTGGTGAAACTATCTCTTCAGTCATTAAAAGTATAAATGGCTAACAACTCTCTGCCGCTGATTGATATCGGCGCAAACCTTCTCGATAAAAAGCTTTATCAAAATATAGATTCAATTATACAAAAAAGCAGAAGTAATAATGTTGAAAAAATAATTATTACCTCATCCCATATTAATGATACAAAAGAAGCCATAAAACTCATTCATAAAGAGCCAAATATATTTTATACAACAGTAGGTTTTCATCCTCATAATGCTAAAGACTATAAAGATCATTATTACGATGAAATGCATAATATGTGCAACCTTCCTGAAGTAAAAGCAATTGGGGAATGTGGATTAGATTATAGAAGAAATTACTCAAGCCCTATTGATCAAGTATATTGCTTCAGAAAACATTTAGATCTTGCTTGCGATAATAATCTCCCAATGTTTTTACATGAAAGAGAAGCCCATGATGACTTTTTGATATTACTTAAAGAATATATTCATAAAATTGAAAATGTTGTAGTTCATTGTTTTACAGGTTCTAAACAAGAATTAGAAAACTATCTTGATTTAGGATGTTATATTGGAATAACAGGGTGGATAACTGATCCAAAGAGAGGTTATCATTTACATGACATTATAAAGTATATACCTTCAGACAAGCTCATGATAGAAACAGATTCTCCTTACTTATTACCATTCGGCTATCCCATAACGAATAAAAAATATAATGAGCCTTCTAATTTAATATATATTATGGATGCGATATCTAAAATACTAAAAAAAGACAAGGAAGTACTTTCTAATGAGATATACAATAATACATATGATTTTTTTAATTTGTAATTATGAATAAGCTTAAATTACCTGACGGTCACTCTAAACTTCTATTGCATAGCTGTTGCGCCCCATGCTCTGGAGACATTATGTTGAGACTAAAAGAGTCAAATATAGATTATATGATATATTTTTATAATCCTAATATACATCCTAAGAAAGAATATTTATTGAGAAAAGAGGAAAACTTAGAGTTTGCAAAAAAACATAATATTCCATTTATAGATGATGACTATGATACACACAACTGGTTTGACTTAACAAAAGGACAAGAGTGGGAGCCAGAGAGAGGAAAAAGATGTACAACATGTTTTGACATGAGATTTTATAAAACAGCACAGTATGCCGATAGTCATAACTTCAGCTTAATCTCAAGTACACTTGGAATATCGAGATGGAAAAATATGAATCAAATTAATGAATCAGGAGTAAGAGCTACATCAAGTTTTAAAAATATTGATTACTGGACTTTTAATTGGCGTAAGAATAAAGGTTCGGAAAACATGATCAATGTATCTAAAAATGAAGAGTTTTACATGCAAGAGTATTGCGGTTGCGTTTATTCCCTAAGAGATACAAATATATGGAGAAATAAAAATAATCGTCCAGATATAGAAATTGGAATTAAGTTCTACTCTAAATTAAACAAGGATACCAGCAATAGAAAGTAGAGTGATAGCGCTAATCCAAGCTATTAATGTCCTCGCTAAAATATTTTGAATTTGTATTATTTGTTCAGATTCCTTCAATTCACTATCATAAACTGAATCACCTACTTGATTAATAAATTCTATATTACTTAGGTAATTATTATTTGATAATTTTAAATTATTTATTCTTTCAATAACATTATCATAGTTGCTTATGACTGAGAATGTATATGAAGTTAGTCGCACTGGAATATAATCAATGAAGTACATATATCTTTTTAATTCCTGTCTCACTTTTGCAGTTATTTTAAACTTATCTGAATAAATCATAGTATTTAATACGGTATAAGTAAGAATAGCTGCTGGACCTATGAGTAAGAAATAAAATAAAATACTAAAAGTATTCGCAATAGAATTGAAAAATAAATTCTGAATTATTAAATTATTTAAATTAGATTTTATTCGAGTTTGTTTTAGATTAGGACATAACTTAAACAACAGACTTTTATCAATTTCATCCTTATTAAATTCTAATTTAATCTTAAGCTCTTCGATATCCCTGTTATACTGATTTGTCCTTAAGCAATACAAAACTATCAATATTGAAACAATAAAAAAAATAACTGAAGATATTGCATTAACGAAAGTCATAATAATCATACTGATGAGTAGAAATAATATCAAGAAAGCTAGATAAGTATTTTTTTTAATGAAGCTAAAGTTGCTAAATTTATCCTGATATAAAGTAAATATATTAATGATAATGCTATTGTCTCTAAACCTTTTTATATCATCATAAAAATATTCTATGGTCAGAGCTAAAATAATTATTGATAATGCAAACATTTATTTAATTTTATCCCATAAAAAATATTTTCCTGGATCAGTTTTTCGCCCAGGAGCTATATCACTATGCCCAAGTATATTACTATCTTGAATTGATGGAAATAGCTTCTTTAATTCATTAATAGTATTTTTCAGCGTTAAATATTGTTCATCGGTATAGCTATCATTTACAGAACCTTCCATTTCAATGCCTATTGAAAAATCGTTAAAGTTCTCCCTATTCATATATTCTGACTTTCCTGCATGCCAAGCCTTTTTGTCTAAAGGTACAAACTGAATTAACTCACCATGTCTTTTTATAAATAAATGAGATGAAACTTTTGTATTTTTCAATTCTTTAAAAGAATCATGTAAATTAATATCAAGTTTATTTGTAAACAAATTAATTACATTATTATTGTTATATTCATTCTCCGGAAGACTTATACAATGTATGATTATGCTATCGATAATTGAATGATTTGGTCTATCTTCACAGTTTCGTGATTCAATATAATTTGCATTCTCTAGTATATATTTATTCTTCATTACAACATCGTCGCTGAAGTTATGTTATTATCTAAGTCTCTTAAATATTATGACAAACTTTCTCGTTGATTCAGATAAAAAATTATCAATTCTTTCATCCAAGCTGCATGATATCACTGAAATCGGTCTTGATACTGAGTTTATTAGAGAATCAACATATCGACCTATACTTGCACTAATACAAATTTCCCTACCCAATGGAGGAATATATCTTATAGACCCGCTATCCATTAAAAAAAGAGAATTGGTAGGTGATTTTATATGTAACAAGAATCTAATAAAAATCATCCATTCATCTAAACAAGATATAGAGGCACTTTATAGCTTTACGGACACTTATCCTGTAAATATATTCGATACCCAAATTGCTTCAAATTTCTTATATGAAAAATCTAATCCAGGGTACTCATCGTTAGTAAAAACTATTTGTGATTCCGATATAAAGGAAGGTTCTTGGAGAACTAATTGGTTAGAAAGACCCTTAAGTGATAAAAAAATTAACTATGCGGCAGATGATGTAAGATATTTAATTGAAATAAAAAAACTTCTTTTAGAAGAATTGATTAAACTGGATAGGGTTTCATGGTTCAATGAAGAACAAGAACGAGAACTTGAAAAATCAAATATAATTCTTAATACAAAAGATGCTTGGGAAAAAATTAATTATCCTTTATATTTTTCTACAGATGATTTAAAAATCTTAAAAGATATTGCGTGTTGGAGAGAACAGTTGGCAATAAAATATAATGTCCCTAAAAGATGGATATTAAGTGATTCACTAGTGATTAAAGTTATGTTGGCAAATACTAAAAAGACCGATGATATTTTATATAATATTAAACAACAGCTTTCAGATAGCGAAATTCAAATCATTAAAAATATTCTCAAAAACAAAAATCAAAATAAAAATAAAAATATCACTCCTAATAAAGATATTGAAAATAAATGCAGTGAAATACTGAATTATGTCTCAGATGAATTTAAGATTGATTCCACTATAATAGCAAATAAGAGAGATTTAGAAGTCTTTTCTCATTTTCATGATAAAGCACGATTCATGAAAGGATGGAGATATAAAATATTTGGTAAGCTGGTACAATAATATTATGAGAAAATATTCTTCAAAATTAGTAGACGGTAAAGATAGAGCTCCAAGCAGATCAATGCTTAGGGCAGTTGGTTTTAAGGATAAAGATTTCCACAAACCGCAAATTGGAATCGCTTCTACATGGAGCATGGTCACGCCATGTAATATGCATATTAATGATTTAGCGAAAGTTGCCAGTAATACAATTGATAAAAACGGTGGGAAAGCAGTTAATTTTAATACAATAACTGTCTCAGATGGAATTTCTATGGGTTCAGATGGCATGAGATACTCCTTGGTCTCAAGAGAAATTATTGCGGATTCAATTGAAGCAGTAGTTGGCGGAGAAGGCTTGGATGGATTTATTAGTTTTGGCGGATGTGATAAGAACATGCCCGCATGTGTAATGGCTATGCTGAGACTGAATCGTCCTTCAGTATTTGTTTATGGAGGTACCATACTTCCTGGTATCCATCAAAATAAAAAAATTGATATTGTATCTGTGTTTGAAGCTGTAGGTAAAAATGCAAATGGTGAATTAAGTGATAAAGAGCTTATACAAATTGAAAAAAAAGCAATTCCAGGTCCAGGCTCTTGCGGCGGAATGTATACTGCAAATACTATGGCATGTGCTATTGAAGCTATGGGATTATCCCTGACAAATAGCTCTGCGCAAACTGCAATTTCAAAATCTAAATTAACTGATACAAAAAATGCATCCATAGAGCTAATGAAATGCATAAGGAAAGACCTTAAGCCAAGAGACATAGTAACCAAAAAATCATTAGAGAATGCAATAACCATAGTTATGGCTCTTGGAGGTTCTACTAATGCAGTTTTACATCTTCTAGCTATTGCTAATGAAGCAAAAATAAAACTCTCCCTTAAAGATTTTGAAAGAATAGGTAAAAAAACACCAGTATTAGCTGATTTAAAACCAAGCGGACGATATTCAATGGCAGATCTAGTTAGCATTGGTGGTGTTGCTCCATTAATGAAAATGTTAATAAGCAAAAAGCTTATGGATGGTAATTGTTTAACAGTTACAGGTAAATCACTCTCTGAAAATTTAAAAGAAATCAAGTCATATCCAAAAAATCAAAAAATTATAATGCCATTAAAATCACCCATAAAGAAAGATGGACATCTAATTATCCTCAGAGGGAATATTGCACCTGATGGTGCAGTAGCAAAGATTTCAGGCAAAGAGGGTACATCTTTCAAAGGAAAAGCAAGAGTGTTTAATTCCGAAGAACAATGTCTCAAAGACATCCTAAAGGGTAAGATTTCGAAAGGTACCGTAATAGTAATAAAAAATGAAGGCCCTGTGGGAGGTCCCGGAATGAGAGAAATGCTATCTCCTACGTCAGCTATTATGGGACAAGGCTTAGGCAATGATGTTGCACTTATTACAGATGGAAGGTTTTCTGGAGGTAGTCATGGATTTGTAGTTGGTCATATCGCTCCAGAAGCTGCTGTTGGTGGACCTCTATCGATCATAAAGAATGGTGATAGTATTGAAATATGCTCTTTAAGAAAGGAAATAAATCTACTTGTCAGCAATAAAGAGATAATATCTCGTAGAAAAAAATTGAAACAATTTACTACTCAAACTCATAATGGTGTACTTACGAAATATGCTAAATTAGTCAGTCAAGCCAATACAGGTGCAACAACAACTTAATCAAGTACATTAAGCTCTTGAGGATAAATTCTTTTTACAATATGTAGAATTTTTTCTAACCTTTCTAATGGCTCATGTGTAGAGATCAAATCAGCTTTGTCACTTATTTCAATTGGGAGGCATTCTATAAGTCGAAAACTAATCCAATTTGCATCATTATATTTTGATTTATTATGAAATATATAAGCTTTAATTTCTGGATAAATTTTTCTATAGAATTTTGATAATATCTGATATTTCTGTGGTATTAAATAGTCGATACTAACACCAATATCTGTTGCATCACCTTTCAATAAATTTGATTCATCAAGTTTATAGTTATTTAACGTTACAATTTTCTTACCTTCTACTGTAATACCTAATAACCCGCCATCCAATTGCGACCAATCAACTATCTCTACATAGCATCCATATTCATATACTGAAGAGATATATTCTGCATCTTTCTTTGTCAGTGCAATTATAAAACCCACATTCTTTTTCAGACATTCTTTAACCATATCTAGGTATCTTCTTTCAAATATTCTGAGGGGGAATTGTCCGCCAGGTAAAATTATACTTTTCAGAGGGAAAATAGCTGTATTAATATAATTATTCTTCATTATTAAATCTTAATGATACTGAATTAATACAATACCTTTTATTCGTTGGTTTTGGTCCATCATCAAATACATGACCGAGATGCGCCCCACATTTATTACAAGTAACTTCTATCCGTGACATACCATGGGATTCATCTTCGATAAGTTTTAAGTTTTCCGAATCTATAATATCAAAAAAACTTGGCCATCCTGAGTGAGATTCATATTTGTGTTCTGATGAAAACAAGTCAGTATTGCAGCATATACAGCTGTAGATACCTGATTTCTTATTATTCAAATATTCTCCTGAAAATGGCGGTTCAGTGCCTTTGTTTTGAGTAACTGTAAACTCCTCATTACTTAAGATTTCTCTGAGCTTATCTTTATCGATGTAATTCATTTTTTATATATTTAATAACATTTTTTGTATTCTTATTAGACAATATCAAGATATTATCAAACTTACTTTCATTGCACAGATAGTCTCTTATTTGTGACTCACATTCAATAACATTTATTTTAATGTTATTACTGAAGTATTTTAGTAGTTTTTTGTTATGGGTTATTACCAGTACAAAGTTGGAATGTTTTAGTGATGACAATAAATTATCATTGTGTACACCTAGATTTATTGAATTTGAATTAGGTAGAAATATCGTAAGGAGTTTCTTATTTTTATATCTATTTTTAATTGAATCAATGGCAGCTTTAATAGCAGTAGGGTGATGAGCAAAATCATCATATATTTCTACATTATTTATTTTATCTATGAATTCCATTCTTTTTTTAACACCTTTATATGATTTTAGGCTTTCAATTTGTTTGGTAATTTTGTTACTAATTTGATTGCAAGCTGCTAATGAAAATACTGCATTAATATAATTATGATGCCCAATTAAGTTGTCTGGCAAAGCATATGTTTTGTTTTTTATTTTTAATTTATAACAGCTAGATTTTTCCAAATTATAATCCGCAATGGTTTTTTTTGTATTAATAGATATTAGTTTTGACCACGACCCTAATTTGAGCAAATCTTTTATATTTCTATCATTGCTGTTAAATATTATTTTTCCATTAGAAGGAATAAGTCTTATTAAATGATGGAATGACTTTTTAATATCATCAATATTCTTAAATATATCAGCATGATCAAATTCTATATTATTGATTACTAGTATATTAGGGTTATAGTGAATGAACTTCGATCTTTTATCAAAGAATGCTGTGTCATACTCATCTGCTTCTATTATAAAGTATTTTGATTTAGTTAATTTTACAGAATTCATTGT
>CBFHLA010000021.1:0-14081 GCA_965656575.1 Gammaproteobacteria bacterium | reverse complement strand
TTTCGTTTCAAGATTTGACTTTAGATTCCTTGGGTCAAAATAACTATACTCAATAGCATATCCTGGCTGAGTAATCTCACAGTTTTCTAGGCCAGCAATAGTTTTCAAAAATTCTTTTTGTATCTCTAGAGGTAAGCTAGTAGATAAACCGTTAGGATATATTTCTAAATTACCAGAAGTTTCAGGTTCTAGAAAAATTTGATGGCTTTCTTTATCTGCAAATCTATAAACCTTATCTTCGATGGACGGGCAATATCTTGGCCCTACCGAGTTTATTTTTCCATTAAATAACGGTGAGAGTTTTTTAGCTTTTGTAATTATATCGTGTGTGCTGGTATTTGTGTACGTTATATAGCACGGTAATTTATTGATGCTCTTAATGGGTTCTTGGTAGTGGTCATATAAATATGAAAGCATAGGTATTGGACTATCGCTATCTTGCTTTTGTAGGTTTTTAAAATCTATAGATTGCGTCTTGATTCGAGGCGGGGTTCCGGTTTTTAGCCTTTGGATGTTAAAGCCTTTTTCTCTAAAAAAATTTTCTAATTCAATGGAAGCTTGGTCGCCACTTCTTCCTGCAGAAAATGTTTTCTCTCCCATGTGTACCACGCCATCAAGAAAAGTGCCTACGGTTAAAATTATAGTGGGAGCTTCTATTGTTTCACCCGTGTCGAGCATAACACCCGTAACTTCATCCACATCAAACTTTATACTCTTTACCGTTGACTGTAAGACTGTAAGATCATCATGGTTCATAATTTCTTGTTGAATAACTTTTTTATAAACATCTCTACATGTTTGGATTCTGGTTGCTCTAACTGCTGGGCCTTTACTTGAATTCAAAACCCTTGACTGAAGGGATGCTTTGTCAGCGGCTTTACAAATTAAACCGTCAAGTGCATCAACTTCCCTTGCTAAATGGGATTTGCCAATACCTCCAACAGCGGGGTTACAACTCATTTGACCTATTCCGTCAAGCTTCATTGTAATCAGAAGTGTTCTAGCGCCAAGACGAGCTGATGCATGAGCTGCTTCGCATCCTGCATGCCCACCGCCAACTACAATAACTTCAAAAGATTGCATTATTTACCTATACAAAAACTAGTAAAGATTTCATTCAATAAATCCTCTGTTGGATTTTGCCCTATAATTGCAGATATTGCTAGATGGGCCAGCCTCAGCTCCTCGGCAAGCAGATCAAACGCGCCTTCGTCGATTAGATGTTTAGAGTTAAATAAATAAGCTTGGCCGTCTCGAAGATGCTGTAAATGCCTATTTCTAGCTAGAAAAATATTTTCTGATGTATCAGCACACTTGTATGAATCCTTGATAACTTCCTTTATTAAATTCATTCCGTCCCCAGTTTTAGCAGACACATAAACACTTCTAGGATCGCCGGGAACAATCTTGGAAGAATTTTTTGTTAAATCTATTTTATTAAAGACTAGGATATAATTTGAGAAGTTATTATCCTTGATGAACTCTTGGTCTTCTAGTGTTAGACCAACCGTATCATCAATAAGATAAATAATATTATCTGAAGAACTTGCTGATTTTAGAGATCTTGAAATCCCTTCTCTTTCTATTTCATCATCAGTTGCATGAATACCTGCCGTATCTATTATGTTAATAACCATATCATCAACTGTAAGTTCATAAGTTATCGAATCACGTGTCGTGCCTTTCTTGCTTGTCACGATAGATGCATCGGTTCGAAGAAGATTGTTTATAAAAGAAGATTTTCCAGAATTTGGTTTACCTATAACGGCATATGACGGTCTAATATTCAATGCCATACCTTGTTCAGAATTATTAATCAAATATTCTAGATTAGACAGAATATTAACGATACTTTTCAGTAATTTTTTTTGGTTTAAAATGGGCACGTCATCGTCCTCTGGAAAATTTATAATAGACTCCACCTCAGATCGTATTCTTAATATATCTTCACATATTGAATTAATTTCATTCAGAAATTTACCACTTAATGAGTTGTTAGCAGCTTTTAGCGCTTTTTTGTTGCTCGCACTGATCAAATCTGCAACAGCTTCAGCCTGAACTAAACTTAATTTGCTATTAAAAAAAGCTCTTTTTGTGAATTCTCCTGGCTCTGCGGTTCGAACGCCACACTTATTTAAAAGCTGTATGATTGTATTCAATATTATTTGATTGCCATGACAAATAATCTCTATAATATCTTCGCCTGTATATGACCTTGGTGATGCATAATATATTGATATGACATTGTCTATAAGCTCGTTGCCGTCATATATGTCTGTTAATATCGCTGCTCTATCTTTCAGCCTTATAGAAAAAATAGGGCTCAATAATTTTTTAATGTTAGAGCCGCTAACTCTTATTATACCTAAAGCTGATGTGCCGGGGGGCGTTGCAATAGCACATATTGCTTGATTATTCATTTACTAGCCGACGATTCTTTTATTAATTACGTATTGCTGCGCAATAGACAAGATATTATTTGTTAACCAATATAAGACCAGTCCAGATGGAAATGTGGCAAATAAAGCTGTAAATATGAACGGCAAGAATAAAAATATTTTTTGTTGCATTGGGTCGGTCGGCGCTGGATTAAGTTTTTGCTGAACATACATAGAAGCTCCCATAGCAATTGGAAGGATAAAAAGCGGGTCAGCTGACGACAAGTCTTGTATCCATCCAATAAATGGCGCGTGCCTAATTTCAATACTCTCAACAAGCACCCAATATAAAGCAATAAATACTGGTATTTGAATCAATATTGGCAGGCAACCTCCCAGGGGATTTACTTTTTCCTCTTTATACATACGCATCAACGCTTCGCTGAATTTTTTCTTATCTTCTGAATATCTCTCTTTTAGGGCTTGCATCCTTGGAGTTAGCTTTTTCATTTCTGCCATTGATCGATAGCTGGTTTCAGATAATTTAAAAAAGACTGCCTTTATTAATAGAGTAAGAGCTATGATAGAAAAGCCCCAGTTTCCAAATATCTTATTAATAGACTCAAGTATCCAGAATAATGGCGCAGATAAGAATGTCAACACTCCATAATCAACAGTAAGATCCAAACCTTCTGTAAGGTTAGAAATTTCAGATTGGAGTTTTGGTCCAACAAACATGAGAGAGTCGTAGCTAATGCTATTGCCAGGATTTAAAGTAATATAATTTGTTGAGCTTCCTATGGTATAAATGCTGTTTTGATAGTCAGTATATATTGTCTTCTCTAAGTCTGTTGTAGGTAACCATGCTGAGAAAAAATAGTGCTCTATCATGCTAATCCAACTATTTTTGGCTTGTACGGTTTCTGTGTTTTCAGCAATATCCTCAAAAGACAGTTTAGAGAATTTATTTGTTTCATCATAATATGCACCGCCCGTAAAAGTCGGCAGCATAATGCTTGCTTGGCTATTATTGTCTCTGGATATAGTTTCATAATTGCGCACACGGATATCTTTATTGCTATTGTTTGTAATCATATTAGTGATGCTTAATTGATGTGTGTTTTCTATAAGCTTGATTGTCTTGCTCAGAACTATATCGTTGATGTTACTAGCTACTAGAGTAACTTT
This sequence comes from Gammaproteobacteria bacterium, assembly GCA_965656575.1. Taxonomy (GTDB): domain Bacteria; phylum Pseudomonadota; class Gammaproteobacteria; genus CACLCV01. The sequence continues at coordinate 10,515 of CBFHLA010000021.1, read as the reverse complement.
ATTTATCGTGGTATTAGCTATTTCAAACGTAGGCATTTTGCTTGAATTCATTACTTGTATATCGGATGAGGCAGAGTATTTTTTATTAGCGAAATCTAAAATTATAATATTATCTTTAGACCCTAAATCTACAGAATAATCTTTGAGCTCTGCATACAAAAGTTCTCCGCTGTTACTGTCATATTTTACTAATAGTTTGGAATTTTCTATGGTTGCTATTTTTCTAGGCGCCGCAATAATATCTGTAGGTAGGTCCTTTGTTGGTGAATTGACTTGTGGCGGCTTTTTGGAGCTTGGAGACGTGGTGTTTTTATTTTGTTCAACATTAATTGAATCAGCCTGATTATAGTCTCTGTCATATGCATCAAACATAAGAATTAGTATAAAAAGTAGTCCGCTATATAAGAAAAGTCTGTTCACTTGTCTCTACCTTTTTTTTCAGGGACCGGATCATACCCACAGCCCCCTCCTGGCCTACAACTAACAACTCTTTTAATGGTTAGGGTTATTCCTTTAAATATGCCAAATGACCTCAATGACTCAATGAAGTATTGTGAACATGTGGGTGAAAACCTACAGGAAATGGGAAGGATTGGAGACAAAGTAACTTGATAGAGCTTTGCTAGTCCTATTAGCGTTAGTTTAATTGGTTTAATAATGATGTCCATTCTCGCAATAGAATATCATTTATATCTTTTTTTTCAGCCTGTATTTTATTACTAATCAACAAAAGGATTGCATACGCTCCTGATTTAAATTCATTGCTCCTAAAATTTTCTCTTAGTCGTCTCCTTAATGAATTCCTTGAGACTGCCAAGGAAACCGCTTTTTTTGATATTTTTATGCCAAGTTTAGGTTCAGCATGATGGCAATAAAACATAATAATATTAGGTGATGACACTTTCTTTTGCTGATAAAAAAAAGAAAGAGAATCTTTCGATATCAATATTAGGTCTTTTTTGGAAGAAAACAAATTATGGACAGAGTACAGCGCGTCCTTTAGCCCTTCTTGAGCTTAACACAGCTCGGCCTGCAGCAGTTTTCATTCTTGCTCTAAAGCCGTGTGTTCTTTTGCGTTTAATATTGCTTGGTTGAAAAGTACGTTTCATGTGACGTATAGTGATTCGATATTATCATTATGTCAATATATTAATTTAACTTTTTTCATGAGATATTGAGTGTCCGAATGATAAAAGAAAACAATATATGGATCAAATGTACAGAGGAGTTGTCCAAGGTTTTATCTGAAAAAGAGATGAGGACCTGGATTAAGCCCTTAGGGGTGAAATATAATGAGTCAGCGATAAGCCTTTTAGCTCCAAATAAGTTCATGAAGGACGAAGTAGAGAAGAATTTTTTAGATAAAATTATGTTAGTGGTAAGTCGGTTACATTCAGATTTAGGTGTAGAATTGAGTGTAGAGACAAAGGTTAAGCCTCAACAAGCCATCGAAAGCCCAAGGGGTTTTAGAACTAACCTTAATAAGGAAATGACTTTTGATACATTTGTTGAGGGCAAATCAAACCAGTTAGCAAAAGCCGCGTGTCTGTCTGTAATAAACGAACCAGGTATGTTTAATCCGTTGTATATATATGGCGGTGTTGGGTTAGGAAAAACACATTTACTACATTCAATAGGAAACTTATTAAGTAACGCAAACAAAAAAGTTGTTTATTTACATTCCGAAAAGTTTGTACAAAACATGGTGACCGCATTGAGAAATAGCCAAATGGAGGAGTTTAAAAGGTTTTATAGAAACTTGGACGTGCTTTTGATAGATGATATTCAATTTTTTGCAGGGAAAGAGAGGTCACAAGAGGAGTTTTTTCATACATTCAACGCATTATTTGAATATAAAAAACAGGTTGTTTTAACGTGCGATAAGTATCCAAAGGAAATTAATGGGTTAGAAGACAGAATTAAATCTAGATTGGTTTGGGGTATGAATGTATCAATAGATCCACCAGATCTGGAAACAAGGGTTGCAATTCTTCAAGCTAAATCAGAAACATTGGGGTCAGTGATATCCTCAGATGTAGCATTCTTCCTGGCAAAGAATATAAATTCAAACGTTAGAGAGTTAGAAGGGAACCTAAGGCGTGTTATTGCCACATCGCGCTTCAAAAAATGTGAGATCACATTAGAGTTTACAAAAGAAACGCTGGCAGATCTCTTGTCGCTTAACCAAAGAATGATTACAATAGAGCAGATTCAGAAAGTCACTGCGAATTATTACAAAGCTAGGGTAAGCGATATCCTGTCTAGTAAAAGAGATAAGAAAAACACGCTACCAAGGCATATGGCTATGGCTTTGTGTAAAGATTTAACCAATAACAGCCTTCCGTCAATTGGAGATGGGTTTGGTGGAAGAGACCACACAACAGTATTGCACGCTAACAAAAAAATAAATAAATTGAAAAAAGAAGATTCGCAGATAGCGCAGGACTATTTAAATATAGTGCACATACTAAATAACGGGTAAAACCTGTTAATAAAAAATAATTTAGTAATTATCCACAGGTTATTAAGTACAACCTAATAGTAAAGCCAGACCATTTTAAGCATAATAATTATATATAGATGTAAAAAAATAATAAAAAAGAAAACTTAAAAATAACATATAATATATATATGAAATTAATATTTAAGACAAAAGAACTTTTAGAGAATATTAAGAACATAATACCTGCGGCAGAAGCTAAACAGACATTACCAATTTTGGGAAATGTTAAAATTACCATAGAGAACAATACCGCAAAATTTGTTGCTTCTGATCTAGAGGTTCAGGTTACTACTACCGTTACTTGTCAAGCTGATGAAAATGGGGCATTTACAGCGCCAGCTAAAAAACTATTAGAAATATGTAGTGCATTATCAACATATGATGAATTAGCTTTCTATTACGACAAAACAAAGATAGACATAACTGCGGGTAAAAGCAAACTATCACTAAAGACAATTGATGCGTCAGAATATCCTGACATGGCCTTCGATGATGAATCATCATTAATTAGACTGTCTTTAGAACAACTGTCAAAATTAATATCACAAACATCTTTTGCAATGGCATACCAGGACGCAAGACATTTCTTAAACGGCCTTCATGTATGTTCACAGGAGGGGAGCATTGTTGCTGTGTGTACTGACGGACATAGGCTCGCAAAATATAATTCAAACATAAAGACTGAATCAGACATATCTATTATTATTCCAAGAAAAGCTATTGCAGAGATTAACAGGATTATAAGCGCATTTAACAACAAAAGTAAACAGTTAATAGAAATTAAAGTGTCTAATAATATGATTATGTTTACAGTAGGTGATTATATATTAATATCAAAACTTATAGAGGGTACTTATCCTAATTTCAATAAAGTGATTCCAGAAGAAACCCAACATTTAATAGAGGTTGACAAACAAACATTTAAAAATTCTCTCAACATTATTTCTAAAGTTGTCAACCAACAATATAAAGGGGTTAAATTAACACCCTCACTCAACTCTTTACACCTTATCTCTAGTAACACGGAGAGCGAGATTGGTGAAGATGTAATAGATGCTAATTACAGTGGTGATGAAATATCTATAGGTTTTAATATTTCTTATCTTCAGGATGTCATAGATGTTATTGACGGCGACTCCGTAAAGATCTGCATTAACGATCAAAACTCAGGATGCATACTACTCGACAAGGATACCAGCGACTCAACATTTGTCATTATGCCTATGCGTGTTTAATGTGTTAATTTCCTCATTAACTATTCAAGACTTCAGATGTATTACCCTAAAAACTATAGATCTTAAATCTCCGGTTACTATAATTATTGGCAATAATAACGCGGGAAAAACATCAATCCTAGAGGCTATATATTTTTGCTCTAACCTCAGGTCTTTTAAACCAACCTCAAACTATAATCTCATTAATAATAACTCAACATTTTTTAAAATTTCTTTGAATTACATTCAAAATCAGTTAAAAAACAATATATTCATTGAAAAGTCTCTTAAATCATCTAGATGTACTTTTAATAATAAAAAGATATCTAAAAACAACCTAATTAAGTCCTTTCCATGTTACTGTCTGGTTTTTGGTTTTAATAATATACTTCTTAACGACTCTAGCTATCGCAGAGACTTCCTTGACTCAGGTATGTTTCACGTGGAACCAAGCACAGAACCTGTTACTAATAATCTCAACAAGATTATTAAACAAAGAAATTATCTACTAAAAACTAAAAATAGGAGCGAGCTTTCATTTTGGGATAGTCAGCTAGTAGCCGCCAATCAACGTGTTCATCAATTAAGATACAACTATTTTTATAGTTTAAAATTAGAACTTCATAAAATTTTAAATAGAATTAGTGAATCAGACCAGGAAATATATAAAGAAATTGCAACTCTAGACATAGATTTTCTCCCGGGTTGGAAATCTAGCAACTATGCACAAGAGCTTGTTCACAATTTAGACAAGGATATTGCAGTTGGATATACAACAAGCGGAACCCATCGGTGTGACATTAATGTTTTGTCTAATAACAGACTCGTTAAGGAGTCAGGTTCAATGTCTACACTTGTACTGTCTTGTTTGTTGGTTTATTTGGCAAAGATTAATGTGTTCCACGTGAAACATGGATTCAAACCAACCTTACTTATAGACGATCTATTCTTTGGAATAGATGATAAAAACCTAAATACTGTGATAAAATTACTTGTTAATTCAAAAGGGAATATTGTTGTAACAGCCCCAAGTATTTACAAAGAAATGTTATGTAAAGTTGTTCAAGAAAATAAACAAATCACTGTATTAAATATGGGAGATAGGTAGTGTCAAAAAGCACGTATACATCTGAGAGTATAAAGGTATTAAAAGGATTAGAGGCTGTTCAAAAAAGGCCAGGAATGTATATAGGAGACACAGATGATGGAAGCGGACTTCATCAGATGATTTACGAAGTGGTCGACAATGCAATAGACGAAGCCTTAGCAGGACACTGCAAAAACATAGAAGTTATACTAAATGAAGATTCATCTATCACAGTTAAAGATGATGGGCGAGGTATACCTGTTGATATACATAAGCAAGAGAATAAATCGGCAGCCGAGGTAATAATGACAACCCTTCATGCGGGAGGCAAATTCGATGATAACTCTTATAAGGTATCAGGCGGACTTCATGGCGTAGGAGTATCAGTAGTAAATGCACTTTCAGAGCAACTATCATTAGAGGTGCATAAAGACGGGTTTGTTTATGAGCAAGACTACGAGCATAGCGTGCCTGTAAAACCATTAAAAAAATGTGGTAGATCTGAAAAAAAAGGAACCATTATTCAGTTCTTACCAAGCATAAAATATTTTAAAAACTTGGATTATAAAGATGATGTTATTAAGAAAAGGTTGAAGGAATTAGCTTTTCTGAACTCAGGTATTAATATTACATATTCTAATGACATTACCGGAAAGAAAGTTACATACTATTACGAAGGCGGGCTTAAGGAATACATAAATGAGGTTCTTCAGAACAAAAAAGAAATTCATAGTGAATTACTGCATGTCGAACCATATAAAAAAGGAGATGATTCAGTTGAAATATCAATGAAATGGACATCATCTTATTCAGAGCAAATTTTATGTTTTACAAATAACATCTATCAGAAAGATGGCGGAACACACTTAAGTGGCTTTAAGTCTGCATTAACCAGGTCTGTAAATACCTACTCTAATAAAATGAGTGGAAAACAAAAATATGAAATAACAGGCGATGACTGCAGAGAAGGACTTGTTGCTATCATCTCGATAAAAATGTCCGATCCTAAATTCTCCTCACAAACTAAAGACAAGCTCGTGTCTTCAGAAATTAAAACTTTAACAGAAAGCACTTTGTCGACTAAGTTGTCTGAATTTCTTGAAGAAAATCCAAAAGATGCAAAACTAATCATAAATAAAATACAACAGGCTGCAATTGCCAGAGAAGAGGCTAGAAAAGCTAAGGACCTTATAAGAAGGAAGGATCCCTTGGGTATTGCAAATTTGCCTGGAAAGTTGGCTGACTGCCAAGAAAAGGATAGAGAGCTCTGTGAACTGTTTATCGTTGAAGGTGATTCTGCCGGTGGTTCTGCAAAGCAAGCAAGAGACAGAAAAACACAAGCTATACTGCCGCTAAAAGGCAAAATAATGAATAGTGAGCGATCACAAGACTATAAAATACTTTCCTCTACTGAAGTTGGTTCTTTAATTTCTGCACTTGGTTGTGGCTTTAACCATGACTCGGATGACTTTGATATTTCAAAACTCAGGTACGGAAAAATCATTATTATGACTGACGCAGATGTCGATGGCGCACATATCAGAACGCTTTTATTGACACTCTTAGCACGTAAATTGAAACCGCTATTCGATCAAGGCAGGATCTTCATTGCTCAGCCTCCCCTTTATAAAATCAAAAAAGGTAAATCAGAAAAGTATATTTCAAACGATGAAGAACTTAATTCATTTTTATCCGCATCTTTTTTTGACAGCAAACATATTGTTTCCGAACAAAAAAAATTAGACTCACAAGCTTCTGCTAATATTTTGATTAATTATTCCCGTATTCCTTTTATTCTAAGGAATATTAGTAAATCAAAAGATAAAGTTGTACTGAAGGCAATGTCATTTATTCCGCCGCTCCCTGTGAAAAATAACAATAGTGTTGCAGATCTAGATACATATATTCAATATTTAAACGATACTGTCAAATCATTATCGCCAATCAATATTACTTATAATATCTCATATGAAATTCTTGAACATGAGTCTTTTCAAATAAATCTTATTAAAAAGGTGAACGGAATTATAGATCCAACTATACTGCCTATCAATAAAAAGTTTTTCTCTTCACAGACCTATAATAATTTGTTGTCTTTATCTCTATATAAATATCACAATAAACAGCTTTCTCTTTCAGGCGACTCTATTAATGAAAACTTTACTAATATTTATAATCTTTGTGAATACGCTTTGGAAACTTCTAGAAGGTCTATATCTCTTCAAAGATATAAGGGCCTTGGAGAAATGAACCCATCTCAGCTTGCCGAAACAACAATGAATCCTGAGACCAGATCATTGCTTCAAGTTGCTCAGATTCCTGACGATGACTACACTGTCTTTGATACATTAATGGGAGAAGATGTTGAAAAAAGAAGAGATTTTATAATTGCCTCATCTAACATGTTAGACCATGTTGACGTTTAATGAAAATTGTCACTTGGAATGTTAACTCAGTAAACGTTCGATTGCCGAATATCTTAAAATATTTAAATGAATATAAGCCAGATGTATTATGTCTTCAAGAGCTTAAGTGCATTGATGAAAATTATCCCTTTAAAGCGCTGAAAGATGCTGGATATGAAAGTGTTCAATCATGCCAGAAAACGTATAATGGCGTGTCAATAATTTCAAAAGTAAAAGGACAAAACATAGAGCTTAATCCTGTGAATATAAAAGATGATGAGAAGAGGTCTATAGCGGCAACCTACCATGGTGTTAGAATTATTAATTTCTACGTTGTCAATGGTCAAGCTATTAATTCTGATAAATATCTACACAAGCTCAATTGGCTCGATAAGGCATCTGTCTACATTAGCGAACAACTTAAACTGTACCCTAAGCTCATTGTCCTGGGAGATTTTAATATTGTGCCGAGGAAAGAAGATGCTTACGACTTCTCGGCAGACGATATTTTATGTTCTGACAAAGAAAGAGATGCGCTTCAATCTATTATAAACCTGGGCCTAAACGATTGTTACAATGATAAAACATCTGAGTCACCTTACACATGGTGGGATTATCGCGGCGGAGCTTTTCATAGGGATATTGGGTATAGAATTGATCTTTTATTAGCAAGCCATAAAACACATAAATCTATCAAAAAATATGAAGTCCATAAGGACACAAGGCACAAGTCATGGTGCAAAGAACAGCCAAAAACATCTGATCATGCACCAGTTATGATAGAGATAGAAAATCATATCTAGACTAATGTGCATAGTCTGCTATATTTATAATAGAGGTATATATGTCTAGCATAATGGTAATTAACGCTAAAGGCGGTTCAGGCAAAACAACAATATCTACTAATCTTGCCGCATATTATGCAGTAAATTCATTTAATGTCACTCTTGTTGATTTAGATCCTCAAGCATCTTCATTAAATTGGCTTTCATCAAGGCCAATAACAAAGGCTAAAATCAAAGGACTATCGTCGCTTCCCAACAAAACATCGTCTAAAGTAAATGATATTACAATTATTGATGTGCCTGCAGCAATATATGGCGCTAGATTAGAAACATACATAAAAAAAGCAAGGAAAATAATTATACCAGTGCTTCCATCTCCTATAGACATGTCTGCTGCGAGGGACTTTCTTAAATCGATAAGAAATCTCGGTAGTGTTGTCAGAAACAGGACAGATATTTGTCTTGTGGCAAACAGATGTAGAGCTAATACAAATATATTTGAAGAGTTGGATGATTACCTTGTGAAGGAGAAGGGCATAAAGTATGTTACCGCTTTTCGCGACAATACCAATTATATAAATGCAGCAAAAAAAGGTATTGGTATATTTGAGATGGGCCAATCTATGACCGCACAAGACAGAGAAGAGTGGAAACCTTTGATATCGTGGCTCAAAACTAAAAGAAAATAACTTTATCCTAAGCTGTCTTTGATACCTGCTTTTATGTCCCTGTATTCAATAATGTCTGGAAAAATCTCATTCATCAACGACACGTCTAATATCCTTGATTCATTTATGAAACTCTTTCTCTTCGAGTCATAGGTTTTATTAGCTTCTGCGTAGTCAATGAATTCGGGATATTTCATATTTAATTGATCATATATATGAAGATAATATTCTGTTGTTTTAATTGGTGTGCCATCACTAACATTCATTATTATATTGTCTGTATTATTATTTGTCAGTGTTTGTATGATTATATTTGATAAATCTTTAGCATTAATTAGGTTTGTGTGTTTGCAGATCTCGTTTTTAATTAGCGGCAATCTGTCATTTACTCTCTTCATAGGTAGACGCCCTTTGCCGTATATGCCAGGAACTCTAAGTATTGTATACTTGATGCCACTATTTTTAATTTGATATTCGGCATCAGCTCTTCTTTGTGCTCTTTCAGTAAGGGGCATTATTTTTTCGTTTTCATTTACTAGTGCATCTTGTCTATCACCATAAACTCCACTAGTACTTATATAAATAATTTTTATAATTTTGTTTTTCACAATCGATGATAAAAATTTACTCAGTATATGATCCTTAAGACCTTTATTTTGTGGGGGAGCTAGATAAACCACATAACCATCTTTATCTATGATTTCTTTCAACATCCCATTGTCATTGGATACATCTAAAGAATAATTATGAGTACAATTATCTTTTTTTGACCTACAGATTCCTACAAAATCATATTTGCTACTGAATTTATCAGTAATAAAATTACACACATACCCATTACCTATTAAATATACTCTATGCATTTATCTTGCGTATTTTATCAGCTAACGTTTTGATATCATAGATATCGTCAATCATAGTAATCGACGCTACATCTTTCCTGTCTAAAATTTGTTCATCAGATTTATCAAGAATAAAAAAATGTATGTTTTTTAGGTCAGCTTTTTTTTCATTTATTAGAGGCTCTACACTACTTTTACTAAAGGCAATTATTATGCATTCTTTTGATGTCATCTCAGATACTTTTGCTAAGTTATCAAGATTTAGAATACGCTCATATACATCACAGACATTAAATTTTACATCGTTCTCTTTAAGATAGTTAATGATGGTTTCTCTGCCGCCAATCCCTTTGAGGAGCAATGTTTTACCAAGACTATACATATCTGATTCTATTTTTTTTATTAAACCTGCGCTTGAATAATCTTCATCCGGGATCAGACATTTTATTCCAAACTTCTTTTCAGTCCAGTTTTTGCAGTTTGGCCCAATACCATATACTCTGTCAGTGTTGTATATATGGTTGTTGCTCGAGTCTATTTTCTTAATAGCATTAGCACTTTGAATGATAATAGTATTATACTCATCATCGATAGGATATCTCTCGATATGTTGTATATCCTGTATAAGACAATCATGAAAACCAAAACCACTACTACTTAATAACTCAGAGAGCTCATCTTTCATGGAGAAGTTAGATATCAGTATCACATCTAGCATTTCAACATCCTTTTTGCTCCTAGTTTTATGAAGACATCAGATAGTTTGTTGGCAAGATGAATATAATCATCTTTTTTCCCTGAAACTTTATTTTTTATAAAATCTTTACCATTTAAAGACCCCACATATCCGGTCAGCGTTAATAAATTATTTTTAATCACAGCATGTGCACCAATAGGAGATAAGCAGTCGCCATCAATATTTTCTGCAAACAATCTTTCAGTGATGCTACAAATTTCAGTATTTTTATCTATAACTTTTTTTATTTTTTTTATTATTATTTTATTTGAAGA
>CBFHLA010000020.1:0-15898 GCA_965656575.1 Gammaproteobacteria bacterium | reverse complement strand
TTACTTTTATATCTAATTAAAAAACAAAATATAGATATAACTGACCTCCCAATTTTACCTATTACTGAACAGTATATGCATTACATCTCAATTATGGAGGAAATGCAGTTTGAGCTAGCAGCTGATTATTTAGTAATGGCGTCTACTCTGACAGAGATTAAATCAAAACTCCTATTACCAGTAGAACCAGAAACTGAAGAAGAAGAAGATCCGAGAGCAAATCTTATTAAACGATTATTAGAATATCAGAAATATAAAAATGCATCCGAGCAGATTGATGATATGTCTAGAAACTACAGAGATTTTTTTGTCGTTTCAAATGCGATTGATGTAAAGAAATCTAAAACTATTGAGATGCCGGACATCAAAATAGAACTTCTTAAGAAAGCTTTTATTGACGTTTTGAAGAGAGCTGAAATATTCTCGACGCATAACATAATGGCAGAAACATTATCTGTAAGAGAAAGAATGACATCAATATTATCTATGATAAAAGATAGAGAGAATGTAGAATTTATTAAATTATTTAATGTAGAAGAAGGAAGATTAGGTGTTATAGTTACGTTTCTTGCTTTATTAGAACTTGTTAAAGAATCTCTAGTAGACATAATTCAGAATGAATCGATGTCAAAGATTTATATAAATATAAAATGATGAAATATTCTCTCGAAAATACAATTGAATGTTTACTTCTTGTTAGTGATGAACCGATGTCTCTGTCAAGCTTAATAAAGATACTTGATGATGACTCTATTACTAAAAAACAGATTGAAAAATCTATCGATAACCTTAATCAAGAATATAGAAACAAAGCAATACATATAAGTAAAGTTGCAAGCGGTTATAGATTTCAGGCAAAAAATGGTCTTGAAGCATACATAACGAAACTTAAAGACAAAGGAACAAATAAGTTTTCAAAAGCTTTTTTAGAAACTACAGCGATTATTGCTTATAAACAACCAGTTACTCGTGGTGATATTGAAGAGATAAGAGGAATAGCTGTAAATTCAAATATTATAAGAACTCTTTTAGAACTCGAATGGATAAAAGTTGTTGGTCATAAAGAATCACCAGGTAAACCAGAGCTCTTTGGCACAACGACCAAGTTTTTAGATTACTTTAATAAAAATAAACTTTCTGATCTTCCTGAAATATCTGACGTAGAAAGCATCTAGTTATTCTTTTAGTCTAGGCATCAACATGACCAGATTACAAGGCTTAGTATCACTATTTAGTTGATGGCTTATCACATCATTCCATGCAGTTTTACATGCATCAAGCGAGCCAGGTAAAACAAAAATGAATGTCCTATTTGCAACACCAGCTATCGCTCTTGACTGCAAAGATGATGTTTTTATTTTTTCGTATGATTTCAATCTAAATATCTCACCAAATCCATCTATTTTTTTATCAAGAAGAGGCTCAATAGCTTCAGGTGTACCATCAGAACCTGTGATCCCTGTTCCGCCGCTGAGTATAACCACATCAATTTCATTATCTAGAATGTAATCTGAAACAGCCTTTCTAATTTCGTATATATTATCTTTTACTATAATTTTTTTAACAATTGTATGTCCTTCGCGTGTAATCATATCGATAAGTTTTTTTCCTGATTTATCTGTTTCATGTGTTCTTGTATCAGATACAATAACAATTGTTATATTTAACTTTTTCATAATTAATTAATATAATCAATTATCAGGTATATGTATAGACTTCAAAAATTACTTTCATTAATAGGTTATTGCTCTAGAAGAACTGCTGAGAGACTAATTCAATCTAGAAAAATTAAAATCAATGATTCTATTGCTCAAGTTGGCGATAAATGGAATAAAGGAGATATAGTTAAAATAAATGATCAAATAATAAATATTCCTAATATTTCTCAAATGAAACTTGAGATAATTAAATATTATAAGCCTTTAGGTGAAGTTGTAAGCCGGGCTGATCCACATAATTCAGTTACAGTTTTTGATAATCTGCCAGAAGTTGAAGGCAAATGGATAAATATTGGACGCTTGGACATTCAAACTAGTGGTTTACTTTTATTTACTAATGATGGAGATATTGCGAACAAACTCATGCATCCATCATCTTCGCATACTAGAGAATATTTACTTCATACTAATAAGGAAATGACAAAAATAGAAATTGATAAACTACTTACTGGAGTTCCTATTAATAATGGAGAAATAGGAAAATTTGATTACATATCACTAGAAGGAAATAATTTTTATAAAATTATCCTTTCCACAGGTAAAAAAAGAGAAATTAGAAATTCTTTGTCTTCTATAGATATCAAGACAATGAAACTCCATAGATCAAAATATTCTTTTATTGAGCTAGATGATATGAAAGTAGGTGAATATCGTTATCTGAATAATAGAGAAAGAGAATTAATTTTTTAATTTAACTTTTATAACGCCAACTCCACCTTCTCTATCACTAGCAGAGCATGCAGCATTAACTATTTTTGACCTTTTAATATATGCTTGTGTTGTAATTTTTATCTTGGGTATCTTATTAACACTATTTATTCCCTTACCGCATATTACATTTAAATATTCTACGTCATTTGAGTAGGAATTTATAAAGAAATCATTGAGCCTATTTATAGCATCTTTCACTGTTTCGCCATGAAGGTCTATAGTATTCAAAATATCTGAAACTTTCTTTTTCTTAAGTCTGTTGAGTACATATTCTTGCACTCCATTTCTTCTATATTCAAACTTACCATAATTATCATCAATTAATAAAATTTGATCAAAATTATAATCAAACATTTCAATTCCATCTTCTTTAGGAGTGATGTTGTCTTCAGAAGAAAAATCTTCATTTGTTGAGTTTTTCAACCAATCATCTAATTCTTTTATTCTTTTGTCTTTTTTCATAGGTGATAAAGCTATACTATGTACTTTAATCATATCTATATATGGAGTATTTGTGAATATTTTGTTATCCAATGATGATGGATATAAATCATTAGGATTGATTGCGCTGCAGACTGTGTTAAAAGAATATGGCAAAGTCATAACTGTTGCACCAAATAAGGATATTAGCGCTTCAAGTAGCAGTCTAAGTGTTCATAACCCAGTTCGTATAGTTCGAATAGAAAATAATTATTATAAAGTTTATGGCACTCCAGCAGATTGCGTGAATATTGCTACAAGGGGAATTCTTAAAAAATATCCTGATATAGTATTCAGTGGTGTCAATTTAGGTTCGAACATGGGCGATGATGTAATTTACTCAGGCACATTAGGAGCAGCAATAGAAGGCAGACATTCAAAATATGGAAGTGTAGCGATATCAATAACTTCTAGAGAACCAAAATACTTGAATGACTTAAATGAGAAATTATCTTATATAATTGAATATATATTTAAAAACTTAATAAAATATAAATCTATTCTGAACATTAATATACCTGATTTACCGCTAGTCAAAATAAAAGGAATAAAAATTACAAAACAAGGTAGAAGAGAAATATCTAAAAGAGCATCACTTGTACTTAAAGATAAAAAAACATTTTATAATATTGGAAACGTCGGCAAAGGATTGATATCTCCTGGATGTGACTTTGATACAGTTAGAAAAGGTTTTATTTCGATTACGCCTCTTAAGATTGATATGACTGACAATTTTACTTATAAAAAAATAAAATAATTAATATGAATATCGATAAAATCATAGGTTCAGGTCTCACTTCACTTGCCAGCAGAGAAAAACTTATTGATGAACTCAAGAGACTAGGTATAAAAAATCCTGAAGTAATGAATCTTATTTCACATCTTTTTATCGATTCTGCATTGGCAAATAGAGCATATGAAAATGTATCTTTACCAATAGGATTTAAACAGACTATATCTCAACCATATATGGTTGCAAGAATGACTGAACTTATTCATGAAACAGACTCGATGAATAACGTTCTTGAGATTGGAACAGGTTCAGGATATCAAACATCCTTATTATCAATGTTATTTAAAAAGGTTACTACAGTTGAGAGAATATCTTCATTACATGAAAAATCAAAAAAGAATCTCTTACAACTAGGTTTTAAAAATATATCATTTATTTTGGGCGATGGCCACTTAGGTTATTTACCTAATAGCCCATATGATGCTGTTATTATTACAGCCGCGGCTGAGAGCATTCCTGATAATCTTATTTCCCAAATATCAGAGAAAGGAAGGATAGTTCTTCCATTAACAGATAACAAAAATCAGAAATTAGTCAAACTCAAAAATACAAAAAACGGAATCATAAAAAAAACTGTTGAAGATGTATTTTTTGTACCGCTACTTCCAGGTATAGAAATAAATGAATAAGATTATTTCTACATTTATTGATAGTTGTGGTTCCAAAAGTTCGATAATTTATTTAAGAATATTAAGTTTTTTTGAGTCTATTTTTTTCCCAATACCTACTGATGCGTTATTAGCACCAATGGTTCTCTCTAAAAAGCATAATTGGGTAAATATTACAATCATAGCTTCAATATGGTCAGTATTAGGAGGAATAGTTGGCTATTATTTAGGTCTTTATTTATTTGAATTTATCGAACCGTACCTTCACCAGTTTAACAAGTATGATGATTTTATTTCTGCTAAGAGCCTATTTGAAATCTATGGAATTATTTTTTTATTTATTTCTGCATTTACTCCAATACCATATAAAGTTTTTACCATTAGTGCTGGAGTAATGAGCTATAATATTTTTCTTTTCATACTAATATCAATTATTGGTCGTTCTGCAAGATTCTTTTTAGTTGCATTCATATGTAATAAATATGGTGAATCTATACTTAAATTGATCAATAAATATTTACTATTATTGGCAATAATATTTGTAATAATTATTTTATGGATAGAGTATTGAGATAAATGAGCGATTCTCTGATAACAATAAATTATGCGTTTTGCATGCAGATGTTGTATTCATAAACTCTAAACCTTTGTTTTTTTCATGTAAAACTCTAATAAACCCTTCATCAGGTAAAATTACATCTATTCCAGTTCCTATTAGAATCATATCAATCGTATCAAGATAGCTTTCTATGTCTTTTAATTGTATTAAATTAGATTTTATAACTGGGAACAAAATTATTTCTCTCTGGTTATAGATGATTGGATTTTTATGTGAGAAATTATTAATTATAATAGTATTATCTATATATTTATTAATACTAAAGTCATTAATATATTTGTCTTCAACTAGTTCCATAATCTAAGCGAAATTCGATATTATTATGATATTATATCCACATTATATAGGAGTCTAAATGTTTAAGATAGGTGTGTGTGGTTTTGGTACAGTAGGAAAAAACTTAGTAAGTCATTTTCTTAAATATCAAGATTTAATATCTAATAACTGCAATGAAAAAATAACAATATCTGTGATTGCAGATAGATCCATTGAAAAGAAAAAGTTCGACAATGACAACATTCAGTTCTCATCTGATATTCTCAGCGTTGTCCAATCAGATTGTGATTTAATAATTGAATTAGTTGGCGGCGTAGACGTAGCAAAAGAACTAGTCACGAAAGCTATTCAAAATAACAAATCTGTTATCACTGCCAATAAAGCTCTAATTGCTGAACATGGAGATGAATTATTTCAGCTTTCTTATAAATATAATGTCTACTTTGGTTTTGAAGCAGCTGTTGCTGGAGCTGTGCCTATTATAAACTCTCTGTCACATAACATGTTAAATGAAAGTATTTCATCTATCAGTGGAATTATTAATGGCACTTGTAACTATATATTAGATCAAATGTCTTCAAATAATAAAAACTTTTCAGAGGCTTTAAGTATGGCTCAAGAGTTAGGATATGCAGAAGCAGATCCAACTTTTGACGTTGGAGGATTTGATGCAGCTCATAAGATATCTATTCTTGCAATGCTTGCGTATAAAATTAAGTCTCCTTATAAGAATATGTACATTGAGGGGATTGAAAATATTGATAGTATGGACATAGATTATGCTAAAGAATTGGGTTATACGATAAAGCATGTAGCTATTACAAAAGCCACTGACGAGAATATTGAGTGTAGGGCCCACCCTGTTCTTATTCATAATTCAAACATTTTATCCAATGTAGATGGAGTAATGAATGCAGTGCGAACAGTAGGCGATCGCTTTGGAACATCTTTGCTTTATGGGCATGGAGCAGGTGGAGAGGCTACTGCTTCCGCAGTTATTTCGAATATAAAAGATTTTTGTATTTTTAAAAAATATGTATCTAATAAAAATGATGATTATATGTTTACTAGCAAGAATACTATTGATATCAATGAAATCTCAACACAGTATTACTTAAGAATATTCGCTAATGATGTCCCTGGAGTAATGGCTGAGGTGACATCAAAACTCGCATCACATGATATTAGTATTGAGGCTGTTACTCAGCATGAACCATTAGAGTCAGAAAAACTCATTCCCATAGTTATGATTACTAACTCTGTTTCATATGAAAAAATATTATCTTCTATAAATAAAATAGAATCTTTAAATAATATCAACGGAAAAGTAAATTTAATAAGAGTTTTTTCAGATAATGACTAATAATAACTTTCTTAAATATAAGAGTACCCGTGGCGAAGCAGAAGAGTTATTGTTTAGCGATGTAATATTTGAAGGACTTGCTTCTGATGGTGGCCTCTACCTTCCTGAATACTGGCCAAAAATTGATCAATCGATAATAGATTCTTTTTCAAATATGTCATACCAAGAAATTGCTTTTCATATTTTTAAACCATTTGTTGACGGTTCAATCACTGATAATAAAATTAAAGAACTTATCGAGGACTCTTATAAAGATTTTACAGATAAGAATATTACACCGGTAAATAAAATTTCTAATAATGAATATCTATTGGAATTATTTTATGGCCCAACATATGCCTTTAAAGATATCGCGATGCAATTTATTGGAAGACTTATGGGCTACTATTTGGATATGGATAATAAAAAAATTAATATCCTAGGTGCTACCTCAGGAGATACTGGATCTGCTGCAATATATGGCTTTGAGAATATTCAATCTTCAAATGTATTTATATTACATCCTTATAATCTAATATCACCTACACAGCGTAAATTCATGACTACTATAAATTCAGATAACGTTATAAATATTGCTGTAAAGGGTAACTTTGATGACTGCCAGAGTATTATAAAAGAAATATTCTCTGATCATGATTATAAAAAATCTAATAATTTAGGTGCAATTAATTCAATAAATTGGGCAAGAATTATGTGTCAAATAACATATTATTTTTATTCTGCAAGTAGGATTGAAAATAGTGAAAATATAGTCTACTCAGTTCCAACTGGAAACTTTGGCGATATTCTAGCGGGATATATTTCAAAAAAAATGGGTCTTAAATTTAAAAAACTTAATATTGCAACTAATGAAAACAATATATTAGATATTGCTTTGAAATCTGGCGAGCATACTATTAAGGATGTTGTAAGCACATCATCTCCGAGTATTGATATACAAGTATCAAGTAATTTTGAACGATTAGTTTATGATTCCTGTAAAGACTCTAGTTATGTAAAAGAGATTATGACTAATCTAAAAAAAGAAGGGACATTTACATTAACAGATGAGTGCCGTGCGTACATATCTAAATACTTCACGTCAGATAGCGCTTCTAATAATGAAGTAAATCAAACGATTTTAGAATATTATTCAAAATATAATATAACATTAGATCCGCATACTGCTGTAGGTGTCGTGTGTGGCAAAAAACAATCTTTATCGGAAGATATACTTGTAACATTATCTACTGCGCATCCTGCAAAATTCAAGGAAACGGTATCAGATATCATTTCTGATGATACTTTTGTAACTGAAAAAGTTAAAATGCTTGAAAATCAAGAAGAAAGAATGATTATCGCTAATAATGATGTTGAAGAAATTAAAAACATTATTAATGGGAGAATATTATGAGAATATTAATAATACTATTTTTCTCTATACTTGTTGTAGCTTTTGCAAGAAAAAAAATTAACGATAAGTATGAATTTATACACTATATATTATCGCTTACATATTTTGTTATGATAATACTTTTTTTATACATACTCAGTATGCATTTTCTAGGCAATAGTATTTAGAGTTATTTGTCTAAATATTTTTCTGCATCTAATGCGGCCATACAGCCAGCTCCAGCAGAAGTTATCGCTTGTCTGTAGACTGAATCAGATACATCTC
Organism: Gammaproteobacteria bacterium; assembly: GCA_965656575.1. Taxonomy (GTDB): domain Bacteria; phylum Pseudomonadota; class Gammaproteobacteria; genus CACLCV01. The sequence continues at coordinate 7,673 of CBFHLA010000020.1, read as the reverse complement.
CCGCAGCAAATACACCAGGAATTGAACATTGTGTAGCATTACCGTCAGTACCACTTTCTATCTTCAAGTACCCAGTATTATCCATCTCTAATGAATTTTTGAAAATATCTGTATTTGGTTTATGTCCAATGGCTATAAATACTCCGGAACAATTTACAGTTTTAATTGAATTTGTATTCACATCTTTTACATTGACTCCTTCAACTTTATCTCCGTCGCCAACTACTTCATCAAGCGTATGATTCCATAGGAATTCAACTTTCCCTTCTTTTTCTTTTTCTTTGATTCTTTCTATTAATATTGCTTCTGCTCTTAAACTATCTCTTCTGTGTATAAGAGTTACTTTAGATGCAATATTTGCAAGATATAAAGCTTCTTCAACGGCAGTATTGCCACCACCAACAACTACAATTTCTTGATCTCTATAGAAAAATCCATCACATGTAGCACATGCTGATACTCCTTTGCCAAGATATGACTTTTCTGATTCAAGTCCGAGATATTTCGCAGATGCGCCAGTAGCAATTATGAGACTATCACATGTATAGATACTATCATCTCCTGTAAGTTCAAAAGGCTTATTATCAAGATTTACTGACTTAATTTGATCCATAATAATCTCATTGTCAAATTTGCCAACATGATCTTTCATTCTCTCCATCAGATCAGGTCCTTGTAAATCATTGGCATCCCCAGGCCAATTTTCAACATCAGTTGTTGTTGTTAATTGCCCACCTATCTCAAGACCTGTTATAAGTACTGGGTTCAAGTTTGCTCTTGACGCATATAGCGCAGCGGTATAACCTGCCGGCCCTGATCCAAGTATTAGTAATTTAGTATGCTTTTTATCCATTCTATCTCAGGCATCTATTCAACCTGGATATTATACACAATAATTTGTTCACATTATATATGTATATATTTTCTATAAAAATTTGTATAATTCTTAATGAAATGAGGTTCATTTGGCTCAAATAAAAAGAAATAAAAAATTTACCAAAACTAAATTGAATTATTTGCCAAAAGAAATATTTAATTTCTTTTTTCTAACTTTTACATTACTTTTCACGTTATCTATCATTTCACATGATCCATCTGACCCTAATTTTTTTAAAACTGGCCTGGGAGATACGATAAATAATTATATTGGTATTTTTGGCTCATATGTATCACATATAACATTCATGCTTTTCGGAAAAACTACTTATTTTATTACAGTATTATTAATTTATTTAGTCCTTGAAAGATATGGGTTACTTCCGTCTCGAGGTACTGACATTTCATATAAAAATTCATTGCTCGTATTATTAATTTTAATAAGTTTATCAATAATTTCTGACTTCATCCTATCTGGCACAGGCGGGTATCTTGGTCATATTTCTTTACATCATCTTTCTAACTATATTGGTGCTTATGGATCAGTAATAGCCTCTCTAGTAACTTTATTATATTCATTGGTTTATTACTTCGATATATCTGTTCTTAGTACATATAACCGATTTAAAAAAATATTTACTTACCTCTACCTAAAAATAAAATATAAAACCTTAAGTTTTTACGAAAAAACTAATTTACAAATTCAATTGGCCAGGCAAAAAAAAATTAATAGCGAAAAGATAATTAAAAAAGAACCAAACGTCACTGAAGTAGAAATCATTAAGCCAAAATCTATAGAAAGCAAAAGAGAATTTAAAGAAAAACAACAAACGTTATTTTCCGATAATAATAAATTGCCTCTATTAGAATTTCTTGAAAAGCATAATTCAGAAATTATTAATCATGATGAGGATTCGCTCAAGCTTATGTCTGAAATGTTAGAGCAAAATCTTCAGCACTATGGCATAAGTGCCAAAGTTAAGGCAGTTAAACCTGGTCCGATTGTTACATTGTTTGAAATTGAACCCATAGCCGGAACTAAAGCAGCCACGATAAGCACAATTAGTAAAGATTTAGCGCGAACTATGACTGTACCTAGTCTCAGGGTTGTAGAGACAGTTCCAGGAACAGCTCACATAGGAATAGAAATACCAAATGATGATCGTGAAACTGTTTCATTAAAAGACATTATTAGCTCAAAAGAATTTGAAAACTCTAAAGCTGCTCTTACAATGGCCTTAGGAAAAGACATTCAAGGTAAACCTATATGTGTTGATTTACATAAATTACCTCATTTGTTGGTTGCAGGTACCACAGGATCAGGTAAATCTGTTGCTGTACATTCCATGATTGTAAGTTTGTTATACAAACATGATATAGAAAATCTGAAGTTCTTAATGATAGATCCTAAAATGCTTGAACTGAGCACATACGAAGGCCTGCCGCATTTGTTACACCCAGTAGTAACAGATATGAATGAAGCTAAAAGTGTTTTGCATTGGTGTGTGCAAGAAATGGAGCGCCGCTATAGATTCATGATGGATCTAAATGTCAGAAATATTCAATCTTATAATAAGCAACTCAAGCAAAACATTGATGACGGCATTAAAACTGTCTATGGTCCTACAGAAGGTAATAATGAAAAATATCATGAAAAGCTTCCTTATATTGTGGTGGTTGTTGATGAATTTGCAGATATGATGCAAACAGTTGGCAAAAAAGTAGAAGATCTCATTACTCGTTTGGCTCAAAAAGCACGTGCTGCAGGAATTCATTTAATCCTAGCAACTCAAAGACCATCTGTTAATGTGATAACCGGATTAATTAAAGCTAATATTCCCACCAGAATAGGACTTAAGGTGTCATCTAATATAGATTCACGAACGATACTAGATTCTATGGGAGCAGAACAGTTATTAGGTCTAGGGGATATGTTATTTAGAGGATCTGGTACGAATGTTCTTCAAAGAATACACGGTGCATTTGTAAGTGAGGGAGAAATAACAAAGATTGCAGATTTTTTAAGAGACCAGAAACGTAACAATGATATCGAATCTATTCTTCTTGACAATGATGAATCAGACAATCAAGAGGAAATTAATGAAACATCTGACGAGCTTTATAATGAAGCTGTGAATATCGTCAAAGATACAAAAAAAACATCAATATCTTTTTTACAAAGAAAACTAAAAATTGGTTATAATCGAGCAGCAAATTTAATTGAAGCAATGGAGGCAAAAGGAATCCTTTCAGAACCTCAGAGTAATGGCAATAGAGATATCTTATAAATTATGCTGGATTTAAAAAATATTCTTGATAAGAAAAATGATGTGGCAAAACTACTGCTAAGTCGTGGATATAAGTTAGATATTGATTTTATAGAAAAAAAATCACTGGAAAGAAAAGATCTTATTCAAAAAAAGGAAAAACTAGCATGTGATAAAAATGTCATATCAGATTCTTTTAGAACTGCTAAGGATGATGACCATAAAAAACAACTCATGGCAGATTCAAAGAAAATTGATGAGCAAGTTCAAGTTTTAAAATCATCACTCGAGTTAATTGAAGTATCTTTAAATAATCATCTTCTTGGAATACCCAATTTGCCCCATCATTCTTGTCCTGTTGGACATAATGATAAAGACAACATGATTATTGAAAAATCTTTAGATACTAATGTACATAATACACGTGAGCATGGTGATATTTTAGAATCCTTGAACTTAATCAGTTTTGAAGATGGTGTAAAAATTACTCAATCACGTTTTGTTGTTCTTAAAGGCAAGCTTGCATCATTACATAGAGCATTGATTAGCTTTATGTTGACTAAGCATACAAAAAACTCATATGTTGAATATAATGTACCATACATATGTAATTCACAAAGTCTTATTGGAACCGGACAGCTTCCTAAATTTGAAGAAGATTTATTTAAACTATCTGGCTCTAATTTATATTTAATTCCAACTGCTGAGGTCCCGTTAACAAATATCTATAGAGATAAGATTCTGTCAATCAGTGAACTTCCTATACTAATGACCGCACATACACCCTGTTTTAGATCAGAAGCTGGTTCTTATGGTCTAGATACAAAAGGCATAATAAGACAACATCAATTTGAAAAAATTGAACTTGTACAAATTGTTCATCCAAATAATTCAGAACAAGCACTGGAGGACATTACTACTCAGGCTAGATTAGTATTAGACGATCTTGAGTTACCTTACCAGTTGGTTGAACTATGTACAGGAGATTTAGGTTTTTCATCACAAAAAACTTATGATCTTGAGGTATGGTTTCCTAGCCAAAATAAGTACCGAGAAATATCATCATGCAGTAATTTTGGTGACTTCCAAGCACGCAGATTAAACATAAAATATAAACAAGATAAAAAGAAAAACTTTGTCCACACGCTTAATGGGTCTGGATTGGCTGTAGGCAGAACTCTTGCTAGTCTAGTTGAGAACTATTTTGATGGAAATAAAATTACTATTCCATCAGTTCTTCATAAATATTTAGATTTTAAGACCATTGAATTGTAATAGTTATTACTTTTCATCTATAATAGCGTCTTACGGAGACGTGCCAGAGTGGTTGAATGGGCCGGTCTTGAAAACCGTTAGGGTGTCAAAGCTCTCGTGGGTTCGAATCCCACCGTCTCCTAATATCGATTTTGGATTCTAAAAAATTTTATAGTTGGGTACTTTATGATTGGGCTAACTCAGCTTATGCAACTATAGTACTTGCAGGTTTTTTTCCTATAATTTTCGCTGAATATTTTGCAACGTCAGTTTTATCATCAGAGAGAACTTTATATCTAGGTATATCAAATTCTGCTGCAAGTTTAATCCTTATATTTATCGCACCTATATTTGGACTTCTATCTGATAAATTTTCAAATAAAAAATTATTTTTACTCATATTTGCAAGCTTGAGTATTTTTTCTACATTAATATTATCTTTTATTACTAAAGATAGTTATGTACTAGCTTCTATATTTTTTTCTATTTCATTATTAGGTTTTATGATGTCAAATGTATTTTATGATTCAATGCTTCTTAATTTTGAATCTCATGAATATGATAAAATATCCTCAACGGGTTATGCGATAGGTTACTTAGGCGGAGGAATTGCTTTTGTGTTTACTTTAGTTTTTTTATATTTTAATTCTAACTCCTCAATAGAGATAATCTCGTCAAATAAAATTGCATTTGTATTTGCAGCTTTGTGGTGGTCATTATTTATGATACCACTCATAATATATTGGACTGAAAAACCTAATTATAAAACACACACTACAAACATCATTGATACTTTTAAAGAAATTAAACTCAATAGACCCATACTTTTTTTCTTAATCTCATATTGGATCTATATTGATGGAGTAGATACTATTATAAGGATGGCAATAAATTATGGACTAATTCTAGGCTTTACTAATTATGACTTACTTGTCGCATTACTAGTAACTCAATTTATTGCTTTTCCTGGTACTTTAATAATTAATAAAATTTCTGAGTTATCCTCTGTTGTCACCACAATTTCTGGTTGCCTTATTATGTATCTCATCATCACTTTTCTTTCGTATTCATTGGACAGCATATATGAATTCTATTTGATAGCATGTTTAATAGGGTTTGTTCAAGGAGGTATTCAAGCTTTGAGCAGGTCATACTTTGCACGCCTTATACCTAATGGTAAACACTCTGAATATTTCGGTATATATAATATGTTAGGGAAATTTGCTGCCCTTATAGGTCCTCTTTTAGTTGGTCTTGTAACTTATGTTTCAGATAATGCACGACTGGGTATCTTAAGTATAAGCATTTTCTTTATTATTGGCCTTATAATGTTCAACAAAAGTCTAAATTATAAAAATATTTGATAATATAAACTAATCCATTATCATCAGCTAATTGGTACATTAATTTTCATATTTATTAGATGGTAGGTTGGCAGAGTGGTCGAATGCGCCACCTTGGAAAGGTGGTTAGCGAGCAATCGCTACAAGGGTTCGAATCCCTTACCTACCTATATTACAATGTGTAACTATTTATAAATTTCCATAAAATATAATTCGAGACATGATAAAATATTTAGGTTAAATGAATCAATCAGCTAGAACACTTAATCTAAACGAAAAAACAAATATTAATCATGCGGTTGATTTTCTTGTTCCATACGTGCATTCAATTGTAGAAGTTTCGTCTGAGGTAGATGTTAGTATTGAAATATTTAAAGAAAATTTAGTTAATCTACACTTCAATTTAGATTCTGAAGATAGAGGACGTATAGAGGCGTCAGCAAGACACAATAAATTTAATTTCTCATTACTTTATACAGGAACAAGAAGCTTTGTTCTCAAGATATGTGGTTATGATGATTTTGATGGTTTCATATATATGGAGACAAACAAAGGAATGAATATTCATGATGACATGAATTCAGGAAATGAACTTGTATCTAATCAGATTGTTAAACAATTTCTTAAACTATATAAAAGTCCATATTTAGTAACAGACATATATAAAAGATTTATTATAAATGGTGAAAGCTTTATATGAAAATATCTGTAATAGGGATGGGATATGTAGGCCTTTCTAATGCAATCTTACTGGCTGTAAAGCATACTGTCATCTGTCATGATAACAATCCATCTAAGCTTGAGTTAATTAATAAAAAAGTATCTCCAATTAAGGATTCATTAATAAAAAGCTATTTAAAAAATAAACCATTAAAATTATCAACATCTATTGATGTAAATGAAGAAACTATAAAGTCTAATTTTATCATAATATCAACACCTACTAATTATGATCCTTTAAAAAATACATTTGATACTTCATCTATTGATAGTATTTTATTAAAGCTAAATAAATTAAAATGTAATGCGCCCATTATTATTAAATCTACACTACCTATTGGATATACAGATAACGCAAATCAAAAGTATAAAAATCTTAAAGTATATTTTTCACCTGAATTTCTCCGCGAAGGCAAAGCTTTACATGACAACCTCTATCCTTCTAGAATTATTATTGGTAATACCGATAAATATTCAAAACGTTTCTCGTCTATTCTTAAAAGCTCATCTTTAAATAAATATGTTAAAACGTTTACTATGACTAGCAGAGAAGCTGAATCAGTAAAGTTGTTTGCTAATTCATATTTAGCCATGCGTGTAGCATACTTTAATGAATTAGATTCTTTTGCTTTAAGTCAGAATATAGATAGCAAACAATTGATTGACGGAATATGTGCTGACCCAAGAATAGGGGACGGTTATAATAATCCATCATTTGGATTTGGCGGTTATTGTTTACCGAAGGATACATTGCAACTTAGTGTTAATTTCAAGAATGTTCCAAATGCTATTGTTAAATCTTTAAAAAAATCTAATCAATTGAGAAAAAGGTATATTGTTGATGATATTTTAAAATCTAAAGCCAAACGTATAGGTATATATCTTCTTGCAATGAAAAAAGATTCTGACAACTTCAGAGAATCTAGTATTATTGATGTAATTAAGCTACTTAAAAAGAATGGGAAAACCATATATATTTATGAACCGCTGCTTGGCAAGAAAACGAATATATTTGGATGTACTGTGGTTAATGATTTTAATAGCTTTTTAGCTAAAACAAGCCTTATAGTTACTAATAGGCGCTGTAAAGAGCTTAGTAAAGTTCAAAATAAGGTTTATACAAGAGATATATATGGAGAAAACTGATGTCAGTTAAAATTAACTTTGTTAGAGGTGATGAGGTATTGACTACAACAATGACGGTAGGACGCAC
>CBFHLA010000019.1:0-15942 GCA_965656575.1 Gammaproteobacteria bacterium | reverse complement strand
CGTAAATCTTTCAGATAGTTCTGCCTCTCTCCAATGTATTTTCAATATTCTTCTACAAATTCCATGGAATGTTCCAAACCATAAACCTTGTGATGATATTTTAAGAAGAGACTCAATTCTCTCTTTCATTTCTCTAGATGCCTTATTTGTAAATGTGAGAGCAAGAATATCAGATGGCCGCACATTAAAATCTTTAATGAGTTTTGCAACTCTATAGGTAAGTACTCTTGTTTTGCCACTGCCTGCACCAGCAAGAACAAGCTTATTACCTTCATTACAGTTAACAGCAGTTAGCTGTTGTTTGTTTAATGATTCGCTAAAATCTATTCCATTCATTTAGGTTTTGAGAAGTACATTAGAGATGCCAATAATAGCAGAACTTCTCCTTTATAGATATCAAGAAAACCTAGGGGTGCAATAAATATAATTACAAGAAGTATGGTAGAAAAATAAAAGTGATTTCTTATCTTGTTTGAATTAAGTTTTTTTTCTATAACCTTCAACTGATCAAAGTTCTTTGTTAAATCTGAAGAGTTGCCACTATAATGATTGGAGATTCTTCTGAAGAATGATGGTATATCTGGAATAATTTCCAAATAATCATCAAGATTATTTATGATTTTCTTTGCTATCACTTTCGGTCCTTTTTGTTCTTTCATCCATTGTTCTAAAATAGGTTTAGACGTTTTCCATAAATCTAATTCAGGATTGAATTCCCTACCTAAACCTTCAGTATAAAGCAGTGTCTTTTGCATCAAAATTAGTTGTGGTTGGACTTCGAGTTTAAATCGTCTTGCTGTATCAAAAAGGCCTACGATGATGTCGCTGAGTGAGACATCTTTTATTGGTTTATCTAGCATACACTCACAGTTCTCTCTGATTGCGCTTTCTAGTGATGGTATGTTTGTATCTTTAGGTACCCACTCGCATTCAACATGAAGTCTAGCAACGCTAGCATAATCGCGATTGAAAAAAGCAATGAAGTTTTCTGCTAGATATTTTTTGTCAAATTCACTTAATGACCCCATTATCCCAAAGTCTACAAGCACAAATCTAAATGAGCCTTTATGTTTCTGTATAAATATATTACCTGGATGCATGTCTGCATGAAAAAAGTTGTGCTCAAAAACTTGCAGAAAAAATAATTCGACTGACTTCTCGGCTATCTCTGAAAACGGAATTCCTTGTTCAGATAGCTTCTTTTTATCATTTATAGGAGTTCCATATATTCTCTCCATAACCATTACTTTGTTAGTTAAGTAAGTACAATGCACTGTAGGTATGTATATAAAATCAGAATTATGAAAGTTTTTACTAATTTGCTTGGCATTTGCAGCTTCTTTGATTAGATTTAACTCATCATAGATTACCATTTCATAGTCATTCACTATATCTATCAAATGCATCCTTTTAAAATCGCTTGATAGACCATCTAAATAAGATGCAATTTTTTTCATTAAAGAAATATCTTGCATTATTTTTGCTTTGATATCGGGCCTTACAACTTTGACGATAACATCCTCTCCTGTTCTAAGCTTGGCTGGATGTACCTGGGCTATTGATGCAGAAGCCATGGGCTTTGTTTGAAATGACGAAAAAATATCTTTTGTATTTTGGCCCAATTCCTCTTCAATAATTTTTTTTGCAGTTGCTCCATCAAACGGCTTAACATGATCTTGTAATTTGGCAAGCTCTTTAGCTATTTCATCATTTAGTAAATCTTTTCTGGTAGATATCATCTGTCCAAGCTTCACAAATATAGGACCTAAGTCTTCGCAGATAAGTCGGATGTTCCTTGCTAAATCAATAGACTTATTAAATCTGATAAGATTCCATGGCAAAAGTAGAAATAAATATTTTTTATTCCCAATTCTGTTAGATCTCATCAAACATTTATCAATATCATATTTAAAGAATAGATATATTATTTTAAAAACTCTAAGAAGATTGCTCATTTAATTTTAGCCATGAGCCTTTCAGTACGACTTTTTATTTCATCAACTTGATCAATATAGTTATTAATATCCTCTTTGGTAGGAATTAAATCAATATCGTATTTCAAAAAATCTGATAGAGCATTATTATTCTTTTTATTCGAGTCATCTATTTTTGATTTTATTGGATCTAAAATTGAAAACAATGTAGATGAAGATTTTTGACCAATTATCTCTACAATAATATCTCTTAATATATCTGTTTCTTTAAATAACCCATTCAATGCATTTGCAGTCTCAACATCCCCGCTAATTTTAATTTTAGATGAGAGAAGTTCATTGCCGGTAGACGCATAAAGTATAAACGATGGTAATGAACCTGAAATTTCGACATCAACTTTATCTTGCATCTCAGATAATACTATATTGTCACTAGTAAAATTAAGGTATAAATCAAAATCAATATCATTAATATTAATTTTAATAGTTTTTTTGATTAGCTTATCTAGAATTAGATTATTATATATTTTCTTTGCAGTATCATTTTCTAAAATTTTATTAGCCCTTTGTATTATTTTGTCTTTCATAACTTTTGTCCAATATGAATAGTTGCGACATCCTCAAGCAAGTTGACTACCCTTGTGTTGTCAAAACCTGCCTTACTAAGCATATCTTTTATTTCATTGGGTGAAAAGTATGTCTGAATAGATTCTGCTAAATATCTATAACTGTTTTCATCATCAGCAACAATTTTTCCTATCTTGGGAATAATATTTAATGTATAGAATTTAAATAATTTTGAATAAAGCTTACCTCTTGGCTTTTTAAAATCCATTATTAAAAACATACCTCCAGGTTCCAATAATTTAAATATATTTTCCAATGCTTTTTTATGATCCGTAAAGTTTCTAAAGCCAAAAGCAATTGTTATCAAATCAAATGTTTGTTTTTTTGGTAAAAAGTTCTCTATACCATGAATTTGATAATTTATATCGACATGGCCTTTATTTATAAATTTCTGTTTACATATTTCAATCATGTCAGGGTTTGGATCTAAGCATGTCAAATCGATTTTTTGGTTTTCCTTATGCAGCGATATTGATATATCCCCAGTTCCGCAGGCAACATCTAAAACTTTTCTCTTTGATTGTACATTACATAGTTTTATAAATTGCTTTTTCCAAATTCTATGTAAACCAAAAGACATAAAATCATTCATTAAATCGTATCGATTTGATACAGAACTAAAGATATTATTTACTTTATCAGGCTTTTCTGATTTTTCGATATCCTTATACCCGAATTTAGCTTTATCCATGATTAACTTCTTTTTCTTTCTGCTTTATATACATTTTTTATTTTCTTAATTTTATCAATTAGTTTCTTTACCTGATTCGTATTTTTTACGGAAACTACGATTAACATAGTATTATGTCCTGTATCATGACTATCAGTATAGTTCACACTCTCTATATTATGGTTGTTTTGAGCGATGACTGATGAAACTTGTGCCAAAACACCTCTTTCATTTTCTACTTCTATAATAATAGATGCGCTGAAATTATTATCAACGTTTTCACTCCACCTTAACTCAATATTATCCTCATTTGGTTTAGTGTGTTTGATACTCTTACAACTGCTTCTGTGAACTACTATGCCTTTACCTTGGCTTACATAACCAATAATCATATCTCCAGGAATAGGATGACAACATTTTGCATAAGATATTACCAAACCTTCAGAACCTTCAATGTCATATGCAATACTATTATTTTTTTTCTTGAATGAAGGTGCCATTCTCAAAGCTATAAGTTTTGGTATTTTGTTTCCTAAGCCTATTTCTTTGAAAAGTTCATCAATAGTATTATATTTGAGTTCTGATAATATAAATTCTAATGTCTTTTTAGGAACATCATCAATCGAGACTTGAAGTTCTTCCAATGAGGTCTTTAGAAGTTTTCTCCCAAGTTTAATTGCATCAGTGTCATGCATATTTCTAAGATAATTTCGAATTGATGTTCTTGCTTTAACAGAAACGACAAAATTTAACCATGCTGGATCTGGTTTAGAAACTTCTGATTTTTTTATTATAATTCTTTGTCCATTTTTCAAAATTGTATCTGGCGGCTTAAATTCTCCATCAACAGTTCCTTTTAAGTATTTATTTCCTAAGTCAGTATGAATTGAGTAGGCAAAATCTATCAAAGTTGATTTTTTAGGCAACTCTATAATTTTTCCCTTTGATGAGAAAACATAAACCTTTCCGGGATTTAAGTCCTCTTTAATACTCCCCAAAAGTTCTCTTGGATCTCCAGCTTGTTTTTGTATATCCAGAAGATTATTTAGCCATTGCTGCTCCCTTGATAATTTAGAGATAGATGTTTTCGATTTATATACCCAATGTGCCGCAATACCGGATTGTGCTAAATTATTCATGTCATTAGTTCTAATCTGAAACTCCATGGGTAAATTATGAGGACCAAGAACTGCTGTATGCAATGATTGATAGCCATTTGATTTTGGTATTGCAATATAGTCTTTAAATCTTCCTGGAATCGGCTTATATAGATTATGAATACAGCCAAGTGCTCGATAACATAAATCTACTGATTCAGTAATAATGCGTACACCAAAAATGTCATGAATTTGAGAAAATTTTAATTCTTTTGATTTCATTTTTTTATATATACCATAAGCATGCTTTTCTCTTGCTCTTGTTTGACTTTTTATAGATTCGGTATTGAGTTTTTTACTAACTTCAGACTGTATTTTAGTCATTAATAACTTCCTGTTTCCACGTGCTTTATCAATATTAGCAATGAGTATTGAGTGCCTGAGAGGATAATACGTCTGAAAAGATAAATTTTCTAATTCTTTAGATAAATTATGAATGCCTAATCTTAGAGCTAGCGGTGCATAAATCTCAAGCGTTTCTCTGGCAATTCTTTTTGCTTTATGCTTATTGAGAACACCTATTGTAGTAAGATTATGACGTCTATCCGCTAACTTAATTAATAACACTCTTATGTCATTGCTCATTGCTAGAATCATTTTCCTTAAGTTTGCAGCATCAGCCTCTTCTTTGGAGTTAAAATTGATCTTATCTAATTTACTCACTCCATCAACAAGTTCAGCAACTTTCTTTCCAAAATTTTTTCCTAAATTCTCTAAACTTATTTCAGTATCCTCAACAACATCATGAAGTATTGCTGCCATAATAGTCTCATGGTCAAGCTCATATTCAGCTAGATAGGCTGCCGCACTAAGCGGATGGTTTATGTAATTTTCTCCAGATTTTCTTTTCTGACCATGATGTGCATCTTTAGCAACATCAAATGCTTTTTCTATTTTTTTAATTTGATATGAGTTTAAATATTTTTGAATACTTTTCTTAAACTTAGCAAATGTAATATCTTCAGTGTTTTTTGATTTTCTAGGAACTGCCATATACCTAGAATAAGATTTTTAAACTGATTTGTCTTCTGTATTTTCTGATGCGTCTGCTGCGTCATCCTGTGCGATAACAGACTCATTTGAATGAGTTACTTCTGAAGGACTTCTATTTTCTTGAGTCAGTTGCTGAGTTTCAGCTGCTATATCTGCTATAGCTTCTTCTTCAGCTATTGCATCAGATAACTGATCCTCAATTTTCTGTTTTCTACGAGTTTCGAAATAAGTCATATCTATTAAACCCTCAGCAATCTCTTTTAGTGCCACAACAGTTGGTTTACCTTGATATTCGATTTTTGGTTCTGAGCCATCTAGAAGGTCCTTAGCTCTCTGACTTGCGAGAGACACTATATCATAAGAATTATCTATCTTTTTTAAACAGTCTTCTATAGTCACTCTAGCCATGGACTCAGAGTATATCAGAATATTACTACCTAGCAAGATTCAAAACAGCTATTTAGTCTACTTATAGTAGTGTTTTTGATAATTTTTTGATGAAGGATTAATGATTTTAGAGAGCTTAAAGCTATATCATAATCATCATTAACTATAGTGAAATCTGAAAATCTGCTAAATTTGAGTTCATTCTCAGCGTTTGAGATTCTTTTATTAATTACTTCTTTCGTGTCTAACCCTCTGTCAATGAGCCTATTTTTTAATTCCTCTAAACTAGGGGGAAGTATATATATTGATATTGCACTTGGAATTTGCTTTTTTATTTTGATCATACCTTTATAATCTATTTCTAAGATAGCATCGTTTCCTGAATTTGCTATATCTCTGATTGAATTGTATGTTGTACCATAATAATTATCATAAACTGATTCATACTCTATGAATTCTCCGTTATTAATCTTGGTCTTAAAAATTTCTTGATCAACAAAGTGATAATCTATTCCATCTATCTCACCCTTTCGCATCTTTCTAGTTGTGCACGAGATTGTTAATTCAAGGAAATCATAAATACGCGATATATCTCTTACTAGAGAAGTCTTTCCACATCCAGAGGGTGCGCTTATAATAAAAATATTCGACATATATCCTGTTAAATTAGAAATTCATAGTTTATCATAAGTTTTAAAGGAGAGGTAAATGGGTGATCCATGGAAGTCAATAACACCTAAAGGTGTACAAGCATTTGTGAACGCAACTATTGCTACAGTTATAGTTTGGCTAACTGTGGAGAATCATATATCCATGATTGTCGAGCAGCTAACACTCCTTTTGTCGTCCCAAACTTTTGCTCTACTTATATATTATCTATTTGCGATTATAGTTTTATATAAACTTCTCTATAAAAGAAGTGCTTATGATGTCAATGAAAAAAGAGCTACTAAGTATGCTGTTTTGACAATGATATTAATCTGGGTTACCTGGGAAGGTTATCTTCAATTCATAGTGACACTTCTTGGTATGGTTGGCATATTTCCATCTCTAGCGAATTCTCTAGTTATTGGCACTGTGGTATTTACAATTTTTATAACTGTGTATTATGGCTTGCATGGAAAGTATTTCACCACCCTTATGTTGGAGCACATGCCATGGGTAATTGCTCCAGACAAATTTCTACCTTTCTTTTGGTTGTGGATCAATGCAATTATGGCAGGCTTGCTGAATGCATTTGATGTTAATGCCTTTTGGTATTTTGTTGATTTATTCTTTATTTTTCTGCTGCCATCCTTATTTATCGGCACCAAAGTACAAGAAAAGCACGGTCTAAGGATACAGAAAAAAGATGATTATTTTGACGAATAAATCTACTTACGATATTTATCAGGAATAATATCAATACCCAGTTTCTCTCCTGCTTTTACAATAAAGGCAATAGCAAGTAATCCGCCAGGAAGGGCAAACACTCCTGCAAGTCCCAATCCTTTTAGTAAGTCAGAAAATTGCTTGTTTGCTTGCTCAAGTTCTTCCTTAGTAATAGATTCATTATCTGTGATATATTTTTGATAAATCCTCAACATTTCATTAGATTCTCTTGTTTCGTTAGAAAGGATTGACTGAATCCTTGTTAGTGCTAATTTAATGTTTTTATTACCATCAATAATACTAGAGTAGATTTTATTGAAAATATTAATATCCATCAGTCATAGTGTTGAAAAAGTTTTTAATTATATACAATGTAGTATGAGAAATTTAATATTACTAGTCATATTCAGCACAGTTTCTTTTTTAACTTTAGCAGATGATAGAGGATTTACATATTACAAAAAGGGTGAATTTAATAAAGCTTTAAAGATATGGACTGAAGAAGCTGATAATGGCGAGGCAAATGCCATTTATAATATAGGCCTATTATACTTTTTCGGGAATGGTGTAAATAAAGATTTATCAATTGCTTATAATTATTGCAAAAGGGCTGCTTATAAAGGACTGGCAAGGGCTCAAAATAATTTAGCTTATATGTACCTGAACGGAATGGGGACAGATAAAGATTATGTGAAATCATATGCCTGGTCATTAATTGCAATAAAGCAAGGATATAATTCTCAAGGAATTAAAGATAATGCTAAAATAAATCTTACACCTGCAATGTTAATTGATGCAGAAAGATTAGCTAATGAGATGATAAAGGAAATTATGAAATGAATAATTCAATTGAAATTAATGTGGAAACTACATATCTAAGTAGTGAATCAAATCCGAAAGAAAATAAATACTATTTCTTATATACAGTATTAATAAAAAATAAAGGTAATAAAAAAGCAAAGTTATTATCAAGACATTGGATTATAAAAGACGATAATGGAAAAGTTCAAAACGTAAAAGGTGAAGGAGTTATAGGAGAACAACCTGATATTAGTCCGGGTGATGAATTTCAGTACACTAGTGGTACAATGATAGAGACATCTCTAGGGACAATGAAAGGCAGTTATCATATGATTGATGACGAGGATAATTATTTTGATGCTGTAATACCAGAATTTGTTCTTTCAATACCAAGAATTATTCATTGAGATTTAAATGTAAGATATGAATAAGAAAACTTATTTTCTATGTCGTAATTTCTTGTTTCATCAATAAGGCGCCATTTTCTTTTGTCAAACTTTGGGAAACACGTATCCCCCTCAAACTCCTTATGGATTATTGTTAATAATAAATACTGACTATATTCCATGGCAACCTCATAAATTTTTGATCCACCTATGATAAAAATATCCTTGCCTGGTTTACATGCCTTAAGCGCTTCATTGAAGTTAGAGGCTATAAGCGCATCTTTAATTTTAAGATTTTTATTTTTTGAAATGATGATATTTGTTCTTTTTTCTAGAATTTTACCAATTGAATCGAATGTTTTTCTTCCCATAATTACATTATGATTAAGCGTGATGTTTTTGAAGCGTTTTAGTTCTCCTTTTATAAACCATGGTATTTTCCCATTGCTTCCAATTATATAGTTAGAACTCAAAGCTGAAATTATCTTAATAGTCATTTTACTTTAAACTGAAACTGGGGCCTTGATATGATCGTAAGGATTATAATTGATTAATTTAATGTCGTCATACTGATATGAGAAAATATTGTCCCGTTTATTTAATATCTTTATAATTGGTAAATCATGCGGTGTTCTCCCCAGTTGTAACTTTGCTTGTTCAATATGGTTAACGTATAAATGAGCGTCTCCTATAGTATGAATGAAGTCTCCTAATTCAAAATCCAATGTCTTTGCAATCATAATCGTGAGAAGAGAGTATGACGCTATATTAAAAGGTACACCTAGGAAAACATCTGCGCTTCTCTGATAAAGTTGACATGATAGCCTGTTGTCTATTACATAAAACTGAAATAGGGCGTGGCATGGAGGGAGCTTCATTTTATTTAAGTCTCCAACGTTCCATGCAGAAACAATGTGTCTCCTTGAGTCAGGATTATTTTTAAGAGAGTCTATCAAATTTTTAATTTGATCAATCTCATTTCCGTCTGAGTCTAGCCATGATCTCCATTGAACTCCATATACTCTTCCTAGCTCACCATTTTCATCTGCCCATTCATCCCAAATACTGACATTATTATCTTTTAAATATCTTATATTTGAATCTCCTTTAAGAAACCACAAAAGTTCATGTACAACAGACGAGAAGTGAATTTTTTTAGTTGTAACCAAAGGGAATCCATCTTGTAAATTAAATCTCATTTGGTGGCCAAAATAAGATAAAGTTCCAGTGCCAGTCCTGTCATCTTTATGTGAGCCTTCATCTAATATTTTTTGTAGTAGATCTAAATACTGTTTCATGCTGATTTTCTAAAAATTAATATAGTTCCTAAGATAAACATAGGAATAGTTAATAAATGTCCCATAGTAACCCAATCATAGTAGATATAGCCAATATGTGCATCCGGCAATCTTATAAACTCTACTCCAAATCTAAATATTGCATAGAATATTAAAAAATAACCTGTAATGAGACCAGCTTTTATTTTTTTCTGTCGAACAACCATTAAAATTATAAAGAGAATAATGCCTTCTAGAAAAGCTTCATAAAGCATAGTTGGGTGTCTAAGGTTATTGTCAACTGATGGGAAAATGACACCCCATGATCCTGATGTTTGCATCCCATAAAGTTCTGCATTTATAAAGTTGCCTAATCTACCAAAAAATAAACCTATAGGTGCATATAATGAAATTAAATCTGATACGTCAAAAAATTCTAAATCATTAGCATTAGCAAAATATAGTGTACCTAATGCTGCTCCTAGAAGTCCTCCATGAAAAGACATTCCGCCTTCCCAAATAGAAAATATATTAATTATATTCATAGAGAAGTAATCAAAATCATAGAAAAATACATAGCCAAGTCTTCCTCCTAAAATGGCAAAAAGAAGAATAGTTATTGTAAATTTTTCAGCCTGGTTTTTATTTAAGACATTTTTTTTATTTTTTGATTCTGAAACAATTAAATAGTCTATAATGATAAATGACAAAGCATACATAAATCCATACCAATAAAGTTTAATTGAAAAGATTTCAAACATAACCGGATTAATATTATGAATATATGTCATGAGACTATAGATTATAACAGTAACGATAAACTTAAATGAAAGAATTAAATAAACTTAATAAAGAAAAAAGTTTGTACCTTCGTCAACATAAAGACAATCCTGTGAATTGGTATCCATGGTGTAATGAAGCGTTTCTAGAGGCAAAAGAACAGAATAAACCCGTTATGTTATCAATTGGATATTCAGCATGTCACTGGTGTCATGTCATGGCTCATGAATCATTTGAGGATCAAGAAACTGCTGATATTCTTAATAAAGAATTTATTAATATTAAAGTCGACAGAGAAGAAAGGCCTGATATTGACAAAATTTATCAAATGTCGCAATCGATTATCACAGGGAAAAATGGAGGATGGCCACTGACAATATTTATGGATCATGACAAATTTCCCTTTTTTGGAGGAACCTATTTTCCTAAAGAGGATAAGTATGGAATGCTTTCCTTCAAAAAGATACTAACTAGAGTTATAGATTTTTATACTAATAATCAAGATGAAATAAAGTCACAAAATGTTAATGTCTTAGATGTTTTTAATAAATTACAAGAGCGAGAGTCTAGTAGTAATGAGATTAATGAAACGACAATACAAACACTAAAAACACAATTAAATTCAATAACCGATACTGTAAACGGCGGGTTTGGATCATCTCCTAAGTTTCCCCATTTCCCATCTTTATTTTTTTGTATTAATAACTGTGTTTCTGAATTAGATGAAAAAAAGATTTTATATACTCTTGATAGAATGTGTGTCAGTGGTATCAATGATCCTGTAGATGGTGGTTTTTTTCGATACTCTGTTGATGATCTTTTTATGATACCTCACTTTGAAAAAATGCTCTACGATAATGGTCCCATGATGAGCGTTTTATGCGACAGTTATAATAAGTTTAATGATTCATTCTACTTAAAAAAAGCAAAAGAAATATTTAATTGGGTTGATAAGTTTATGACTGCTGAGAATGGTTGTTTCTTTTCTACAATTGACGCTGACTCTGAAGGAGAAGAAGGTAAATATTATGTCTTTTCAAGTGATGAGATAAATAAGAATTTTGATAGTAGTGAAATAGATCTTATAGATAAATACTTCACAGATTCTAAAAAAACTAACTTTGAGGGATCATACCACTTACATGTTTATAGGAAAAATGAATCTGATTACAAGAAAAATTTTCATAAGTTTGAAAAAATTATTACTAAATTTTCTCAACTGAGAAAGAATAAAATAATGCCAGGTATAGATAAAAAAATCCTACTCTCATGGAATTGCCTGTATATAAAAGGATTAATTAATCTCTATAAAGTAACTAATGATAAAAAAGTTTTAAATGTCATAGATAAAGCTTTCAATTTCATTTTCAAAGAAATGATTACTCATAATGAGATTTATTCTTGCTTTAATGAAGAAGCTTGCTTCCCAGGTTATCTGGATGACTATGCTATGCTTGGTTCTTCTTTGATTGACTATCTATCTATTAAATGGAGCAAGAAACATTATGATATTTGTAAAAGGATATGCAATGATTTAATAAATAATTTTGAAGATACTAAAAAGGGAGGTTACTTTTTTACATCTAATCATCACGAAAAACTTTTTTACCGACCAAAATCTATTTCAGATGATTCTGTACCATCAGGACTAGTATATGCAACTGACACATTACTAAGTATGGGTTATATTTCGGGTGAAAACAGCTTTATAGAATCTGCACATAGATCAATAGATTATGTTCGCAAAACATTTGGTGATAATTTAACGTCCAATGTCAGTGCAATAAATTTATTAAATAATACTAATATAGAAAAAGAGATTATTATTATTAGGTGTAATGAAGATTCTTGGAGCTTAATCAAAAACAATAGAGGATATTATAAAAAATATATAATTCATATAAATGATAGCGATACTGAATTACCTGATGCTATTAAATCTAAGAGATCATCGTCTGATTTTGCGGCTTATATTTGTAAAGGTATGACTTGCTCAACACCTATAATTAATCTTGAAGATTTTATTAGATTTTTAAATGTTTAAATTAATTATATCTATAATTCTTTTACTAATTCGCCTTCCTTTATTAATATTGTTAATAGCTTTTGGATTATTAGCAATTAATTTTTATCCTAAAGACGTATCTAAGTTCAAAAAATCTCACTACTTCGTGATGATGCTATGGATGAAAGTTCTCTCTATTTTATTGGGCATAAGAACTATTGTTACTGGAAATGTTGATAATTCAGCTGACTTATATGTTTCTAATCATGTGACATATCTAGATATAATTATTATCAATAAATTGCTCCCAGTCAATTTCATTGCAAAAAGCGAAATAGCTGATTGGCCTATTATTGGCAATTTAGCTTCAAGGACAGGTACTTTATATATAAAGCGAGGAGATAATATAGAGTCTAAAAAAATTATCAATGAAATGCAGAAAAGGCTGGATTCAAATAAAAAGATATTTTTTTTTCCTGAGGGAAGAATCGGTAATGGTAGGAGGATCAAAAAATTTCATTCTAAACTCTTTAAGGCAGTTGAAAACAGACAAATATCAATACAGCCTGTAATGATAAGATATCCTAAAAATTATCCTAATGACACGAGCTATTCAAATGATATTTCTGTAAAAAGTCAGAAAGGTGAAATGATAAGATTATATTTGGATGTCATTATGAAACCTAAGTCTCATGTAATATTGCACTTTCTTGAAAAAGTTAATACACGAGACTATGATTTCATAAAACTTACTAGTTTGACCGAAGATAAAATTAATAAGGAACTTGATAAGCTTGACTCCTAAATCATACCTCTTTTATCAGCCTCACCACCAATTTTAACATCAACTGTGATATCTGTTGTAGGTGTCCATTGACATGCTATAACCATTCCATTCGCCATTTCATCTTTTGTAAGTAATGCAGTTGGATCACACGGGCTAGATGGGTACTTGCCTTCACCATCAGTTATTGTAGCTCTACATGAGCCACAGCTGCCTACTTTACATGAACAAGGCCAAGCAATGTTTTGTCTTAAAGCCGCTTTCATTAACAGTTCATCTGGATTACATGTAAAAGTTTCACCAGATCCTTTGACTGTAACTTTTACAGGTTCCTTTTTCTTAAAAAATCCGAATACCATAATTCCCTCCGTATGTATAATTACGAATATTTAAGAGGACACTATAACATAACTCTTGGTTCTATAAAGAGGCATTTCTGCTAAATAATACTCTTCGAGTATGGTTGAGGTATAGAAAGAGAAGAATACTGCGAGTCAAGAAAAAAAGGATAAATGGATACCATATAAAGGAGCCTATATCGGAATGTATAAAATTGATGCTGGAAAAATAAACTAGCCCTGAAATTATCATAATATTTCTCATAAGCTGATGTTGAAGACCGCCTATTAATATGCCATCTATACAAAAAGCAATAGAGCCGAAAATTATTACTATTAGTAAAAAAAAGAAATTTTGTTCTACTTTTTGTATAACATCTATGTGAGATGTTATTAAGCTAAATATATTACTTGAAAATATTATAAAAATAGATAGAAATATAAGTGCGATTAAAAGTGTAAATTTAAAGCTAGATCTAACAACATAGTCATACTTCTGAACATTTTTCTCACCTACAGAATTTCCAACCATGACTTCACTTGCATGAGCAAATGCATCTATACCATATGAGAAGATAAAAAAGAAATTTAATAATATAGTGTTTGCTGCAAGCACAATCTCACCATAATCAGCGCTTAAACTCATGAAATGAGCAAAACAAGTCATTAATATAACAGACCGTATAAACATATTGCTATTGACTAACAGTTTATCTTTTAAACTAGTGAAACTAATTACTGATTCTTTAAATATCCTCTTATTTAGAAAACCTCTATCATTAATTAAAAATATAATGATAAAAATAATAATAGAGGACTCAGAAATCAAAGAAGCATAAGCTACACCTTCAATATTCATATTTAAAATGAAAACAAAATAGTAATCTAGAATAATATTTAATAAATTTATTGTGATTATTATTTTCATGGCTGTTGAGACTCTTTTGATCCCGATAAGATAGCCTATAAAGATATCTCTTAAAAAGATTGCGGGTATGGACCAAAATCTGATATCTAAATAAACTGTGGCATTGTCGTTAATAGCGCCTGGCTCTCCTAAAATCGATAGAGAATACCATATCAAAGCATCTTTAAAAAAAAGCAACAAAAAAGAGATGAGTGCTGAAATTATAATAATTTGATGGATAGTAGTTATTTTTTTATCATTTCCCAAGTTATCAAATTGGGAAATATATCCAGTAGTTGTTGATTTTATGAAGCCAAAACTAAACAATATATAGCTCATAATAATTGCGCCTAATCCTGCTGACGCAAGATATAAAGGACTATTTAGATGCCCCAAAACAGCATTATCTACTAATCCCACAAGAGGTACTGAGAGATTTGAAAAGACTAAGGGTAGTGCTATTTTTAGAATTTGCCTATCAATAGAATAAGCAAGCATGTTTTTATGAGATTTTGATCATATCAAAGTCAGATTTTGTGGCGCCACAATCAGGACACATCCAAGTGTCAGGGACATCTTCCCATTTAGTACCTGGTTCTATACCATCTTCGGGCCATCCTTTTGACTCGTCATATATAAGTCCACAAATTAAACAAAGATACTTCTTCATAAGTTCGTAAAGATTAACTTCTTAGTTATAATTAATCAACACAAAGATAGTATGAAAAAAAATAAACTTACAGGTATATATCCAATATCACCAAATTATATTTATTCAGATGATGATTATCTTGAAAAATGTTTTGTTGCAATATCTAGTGGTATAAATATTTTTCAATTCAGGACACCATATATTTCTGCTAGAAAGAAACGTTACCTACTTACAGAGCTATACAATTACTGCAATAATTCTGAGGTACAATTAATAATTAATAATGATTATTATTTATTGAGATATTATGATGGTGCGGGTTTACATATTGGGAGAACAGATCTTTCGCTAACAAAAATTAAAAATCTAATTGGGGATAAAACTATTATTGGCTTTTCATGTGGCTCAGAGATTCATGACACCAATAAGTTAAAAGATTATGGAATATCTTATGTTTCTCTTGGGGCTGCCTATTCAAGTAAAACAAAAGGTACAGCAGATAACCTAGAAACAAATATAATAAAATATTATTCAGATGATAGGGTAGTTCCTTTTTGCATAATTGGTGGAATAGATAGTAAAAATATAGAATCTATAATTAGTTATAAACCAGATATGATAGCTATAAGTGATGGTATATTTAGAGAAGATGTGGATAATATAAAAAAAACAATAACTACATATCAAGGATATTTTAATGCTAAGGTATAAATCAAAAGCTTTCTTCAATAAAACAAAAAAAATTATTCCTGGAGGAGTAAACTCTCCAGTTAGATCATTTTCAGCTGTTTCATCAACTCCGATTATAGTTAAAAAAGCAAGGGGATCATCGATAACAGATATTGATAATAATAACTATATTGATTTCATAGG
>CBFHLA010000018.1:0-15993 GCA_965656575.1 Gammaproteobacteria bacterium | reverse complement strand
GGGTTCATCAACACTTCCTCACGGAATTGGCAAAAGCATGAAAGTTGTAGCATTTGCAGATGGCGAAGATGAAAAACTTGCTAAAGATGCCGGGGCAGATATTGTTGGATTTGAGGATTTAATTGATCAAGTCAAAAAAGATAAAGATTTAGATGCTGACATTGTTGTTGCAACTCCAGACTGTATGAAGAAGATGGGGCAACTAGGAAGAATATTAGGACCAAAAAATCTCATGCCTAACCCCAAGGAAGGAACAGTCACAAAGAATATTGGTGAAGCTGTCACTAAAGCAAAAAAAGGGCAAATTAGATACAAAAATGACAAGGCTGGAATAATTCATACAATTGTCGGAAAAATTGATTTTGATACACAAAAGCTTATAGATAATATTTCATCTCTTATTACTGACTTAAATAAGTCTAAACCCGCATCAGCTAAGGGTAAATATATGAAAAATATTACAATTTCCTCTACTATGGGGCCAGGAATTAAGGTAGACTTGTCGTCAGTCGAGAAAAGGAGCTAAAGTGCCACTAAATCTTACACAAAAAGAGAATCTTGTAAAAGAAATGACCGCTGTTCTCAATGATGCAGAAGTTGTACTGACAGCAGACTATTCTGGATTAACCGCTAACGAGTTAAACGAACTTCGTAAATCTACTCGTGAGGCTGGAGTTTTTGTAAAACTAGTCAAAAATAATATGCTAAAAATGGCTCTAAAAGAAAGCCAATTTTCATCTATGTCAGAAAATATATTTGGACCACAAATAGTAGCTGTAGGAAAAGAGGACGCGGGTAAATTTGCTAAATCGATTAAAGAATTTATTGATAAGCATGAAAACCTTAAACCAAAAGCAATTAACTATCAGGGACAAGATTTAGATATAAGTGAATTGAAAAAACTCGCTTCTCTTCCTACATATGAAGAAGCTATATCAAAATTACTATCTGTGATGCAAGGACCTATTAAGAAACTCATGGGAACTATACAAGCGGTACCAAGTAAACTTGTTAGAACAATAGATGCTGTAAAAGCATCAAAGAATTAATTTAATCGGGAGAAGACAATGGCAGTAACTAAAGAGGATATATTAGAAAGCATTTCCAATATGACAGTAATGGAAGTTGTTGATCTTATATCAGAAATGGAAGAAAAATTTGGCGTAACAGCAGCAGCTGCAGTAGCAGCAGCACCAGTAGCAGCTGGTGGTGGTGAGGCAGCGGCAGAAAAAACTGACTTTGATGTCACTCTTGCTGACATGGGTGGAAATAAAGTCGCTGTGATTAAAGCTGTTAGAGCTATAACAGGTCTAGGACTAAAAGAAGCTAAAGACAAAGTTGAATCAGCACCATGTGTTTTAAAAGAAGGTGCTTCTAAAGAAGAAGCAGATGACTTTAAAAAACAATTGGAAGAAGCTGGAGCAACTGTTGAACTTAAATAAATTTAGACAATCAATCATAACTCATACTTACGTTGAGATAACTAATTTGGTAAGAACCAAAAGGAATTTTTGGCTATGATGTATTCCTATACTGAAAAAAAACGTATTCGTAAAAGCTTTGGCAAGACAAGTGATGTAATACAAACGCCAAATCTGATAGATCTTCAAATTAACTCATATAACGAATTTTTAGGTATGTTAGATGGTAATTTTGATCTCAAAAAATCTGGTCTTCATAAAGTATTTGAATCTGTTTTCCCGATTTATGACTATTCAAATAATTGTAAACTCGAATATACAAGCTTTAAACTGGATAAACCCGAATTTACCGAAGACGAGTGTAGGATTAGCAGTAAAACATACTCAGTACCTATAAAAGTTAATTTTAAACTATACACAAATATTGATGAGAAAAACTCTGAAAAAATAGAGATATTTGAAAATGAAGAGGTCTTTTTAGGTGAGTTACCTATAATGACTAAATACGGCACGTTCATTGTAAATGGGACCGAAAGGGTAGTTGTATCCCAACTACATAGATCACCTGGGGTATTTTTTGATCATGACAGAGGAAGAACTCATTCGTCTGGTAAGCTCCTTTTTTCTGCGAGAGTTATACCATATCGAGGATCTTGGTTAGATTTTGAGTTTGATCAAAAGGATATAATTTTTGCAAGAATAGATAGAAGAAGAAAAATAGCTTCTACAATAATACTTAGAGCGCTAGGCTATACTACTCAAGAAATTATTAATCAATTTTATGACCATAACAAGATTTCTATAAAAGATGATCAAATTTTCATAGATCAAAAATTAGAGGATTTAAAAGGAAGCATCGCTTCTTTCGATATTTATCACAATAAAAAACTTATTGTGGCTAAGGGCAAGAGAATTACTGTACGCCATATTGAGGCTGCAAAGAAAAGTAAGATGAAGGCCTTTCAAGTACCTGATGACTTTCTTCTTGGAAAACGTATTGCAGAAGACGTGTCTATGAACCTCAAGGGCTCTGAAGTTAGAGTTGATATGATTTCTTCAAAACAGATTATTGATGCTGAAACTGGAGAGCTAATTTGTGAAGCTAACCAAAAAATAGATAAAACTATTAGAGAAAAGCTTGCTGAATCTAAAAAAGTAGCAATAAATATATTATCATGTAATCAAGAGATAGATATAGATACTGTTGCGTTGATTCATGAATTAAATGTATCTAGTTTTACTATTCTTCACACCAACGATCTTGATAGGGGTTCTTTCATTTGTAACACACTAGATGTTGATCCGACACATGACCAGAATTCAGCCTTAATAGAAATATACAGGATGATGAGGCCCGGGGAACCTCCTACAGCCGATGCATCTAATCAATTATTTACAAATCTATTCCAGTCACCTGATAGATATGATTTATCTGATGTTGGTAGAATGAAATTTAATTCAAGAGTTGGAAGAGATAATGTCGAAGGGGAGACTACACTATCGAATGAAGACATACTTGATGTTCTCAAAACACTTATAAACATTAGAAATGGATCAGACTCAGTTGATGATATCGATCATCTTGGAAACAGAAGAGTTAAATGCGTAGGTGAAATGGTAGAAAATGTATTTAGAGTTGGACTTGTTAGAGTCGAAAAAGCTGTAAAAGAACGTATGACAACTATGGAACTTGCAGAAAAGCTCCAGCCAAAAGATATTGTAAACTCTAAGCCTATCACAGCAACTCTAAAGGAGTTTTTCGGTACAAGTCAATTATCACAATTCATGGATCAAAATAATCCACTTGCTGAAATAACACATAAACGAAGAATTTCTGCACTTGGACCGGGCGGCTTGACAAGAGAGAGAGCTGGTTTTGAGGTACGAGATGTACATCCAACTCACTATGGAAGAGTATGTCCGATTGAAACACCTGAAGGCCCTAATATAGGCTTGATTAATTCTCTAGCTACTTACTCAAGAACAAACTCCTATGGATTTTTAGAAACACCTTATCGGGTAGTTACAAAAAATAAAGTAAGAGATGAAATTAAATGGCTTTCTGCTATAGAAGAGAGCAAATATACTATTGCACAAGCAAACACTACCTTGGATTCTAAAGGGAATATTCAAGGTGACTTGATATCATGTAGGTTCAATAATGAATTCACAATTTCATCACCTGATAAGGTTGAATTAATGGACGTTTCTCCGAGGCAGGTTGTATCTGTTGCTGCAGCATTAATACCATTTCTTGAACATGATGATGCAAATAGAGCTCTTATGGGTTCAAACATGCAAAGACAGGCAGTCCCATTATTAATACCCGATAAACCTCTTGTGGGTACAGGTATGGAAAAGACAGTTGCTGTTGATTCAGGAGCTTCTGTAAAAGTAAAAAGAGATGGTGTCGTAGATTATGTTGACGCTTCTAGAATTATAGTAAATGTTGATGAAAAATACGTCGGTGACGATACAGATACTGGCGTTGATATTTATCCATTAACCAAATATACACGTACTAACCAGAATACATGCATAAATCAAAGGCCACTTGTTAAACCTGGTGATAAAGTTGTTGCAGGTGATGCTATAGCTGATGGACCATCAACTGATTTAGGTGAATTAGCATTAGGCCAAAATCTACTAATAGCTTTTATGCCATGGAATGGCTACAACTATGAAGATTCAATATTAGTATCAGAAAAAGTTGTGCGTGAAGACAGATTTACATCTATCCATATAGAAGAATTAGAGTGTGTAGCAAGAGATACAAAGCTTGGATCAGAAGAAATAACCTCTGATATACCTAATGTTAGCGAAAATTTACTAAATAAACTTGATACTTCAGGTATTGTATATGTTGGAGCAGAGGTCAAATCAGGTGACATTCTTGTTGGTAAAGTTACACCTAAAGGAGAAACACAGCTTACCCCTGAAGAAAAACTTCTCAGAGCAATATTTGGTGAAAAAGCATCAGATGTTAAAGACTCATCATTAAAAGTTCCTTCTGGCATGGACGGAACAGTAATAGATGTAAGAGTATTTACTAGAGAAGGCATAGATAAAGACAAAAGAGCTAAAGAAATTGAAGAGTACCAGATTGAGGAAGTCAAAAAGAATTTAGTAGATGAACTCAGGATTAATCAAGACACTGTTTTTATTAGAGCAAGAAAGCTTCTTTTGAATAAAACACTAGCAAAACCTGTTCTTGGTTTGAAATCAGAGAGTAAGCTTACACAATCTGTCTTAGAATCAATATCTAATGAAGATATCTTTAAACTCCAAACGAAGATAGAAAAAGTGAATATTAGTCTAGCTAGTCTATCCAATAATATAGATAGCCTGATGAATAAATTTAATCAGGATTTAGAGGAAGTTACTAAAAAAATCACAATGCCTGATGATCTCGGACCTGGCGTTCAAAAGAAAATTAAAGTTTATCTTGCTGTTAAGAGAACACTTCAGCCAGGTGATAAAATGGCCGGTAGACACGGGAATAAAGGTGTAATATCACAGATAGTTCCTGTAGAAGACATGCCACATAGAGAGGATGGAACCCCTGTTGATATAGTTCTTAATCCACTTGGCGTACCTTCAAGAATGAATGTTGGGCAGGTCTTAGAGACACACTTAGGATGGGCAGCTAGAGGCATTGGAGATAAGATTAACGATATGCTTAAAGAGCAACAGGAAATTAAAAAGTTAAAGCAGTTTATTACAAAAATTTATAAAGAGTGTCCTGGTTTTACTAAATATTCGATAGACAAATTCTCAGATAATGAAATTATAACTCTAGCAAATAATTTAAAAAATGGTGTACCAATGGCAACACCAGTTTTTGACGGCGCTTCTGAAGAAGAAATAAAGAAAATGTTAGAGCTTGCTGATTTACCAACTAGCGGACAATCAATTTTATTTGACGGAAGGACTGGAGAACAGTTTGAGAGACCTGTAACAATCGGTTATATGTACATTATTAAACTAAACCATTTGGTTGACGATAAAATGCATGCTAGATCAACGGGTCCATATAGTCTTGTTACGCAACAGCCATTAGGTGGTAAAGCACAATTTGGCGGACAAAGATTTGGAGAAATGGAAGTATGGGCTCTACAAGCTTATGGAGCTACAAACGTATTGCAAGAAGTCCTAACAGTAAAATCTGATGATATTGCTGGAAGGAACAAAGTATATAAGAATATCGTTGATGGAGAATATGCGACGGAAGCACATGTGCCTGAATCTTTTAATGTACTGCTTAAAGAGATCAGGTCGTTGAGTATTAACATTGATTTAGATTCTGAAAATAAAACTAACTAGGAAATATTATGCAAGAGATATTAAATATGTTTAAAAAAAATAATAATGATAAGAAATTTGATCATATTAAAATTTCTCTAGCATCTCCTGATTTAATGAGGTCATGGTCCTATGGAGAAGTTAAAAAACCTGAAACCATCAATTACAGAACTTTTAAACCAGAAAGAGATGGTTTGTTTTGTGCAAAAATATTTGGCCCTGTAAAAGACTATGAGTGTTTGTGTGGTAAGTACAAAAGACTTAAACATAGAGGGGTAGTATGTGAAAAGTGCGGTGTTGAAGTAACTTTATCTAAAGTTCGAAGAGATCGAATGGGGCATATAGAACTTGCAGCTCCTGTAGCACACATATGGTTTTTAAGATCACTGCCATCAAGAATTGGATTAATGATGGACATGACATTAAGACAAATAGAAAAAGTTCTTTATTTTGAAGCTTTTATAGTTATTGATGGTGGGTTAACACCTTACGAAACAGGAAGTTTACTTAATGAAGAAATGTATAATCAAGCGATTGAAGAATATGGAAATGAAATAAAGGTAGGAATGGGAGCTGAAGCTATAAAAGAATTACTTCAAGAAATTGATCTAGAAAAAACATATGAAGAGTTATCAGAAGAAATTAAGGTAACTAAGTCACAAGCAAAAAATAAAAGAAACATAAAAAGGCTTAAACTTTTAGAATCATTTATTAAATCAGGTAATAAACCTGAGTGGATGATTCTTGACGTATTACCGATATTACCACCTGATTTAAGACCTCTTGTTCCTCTGGAAGGTGGAAGATTTGCAACATCAGATTTAAATGACTTATATAGACGTGTTATCAATAGAAATAATAGGTTAAAAAGATTACTGGAATTGAAAGCTCCAGATATTATTGTAAGAAATGAAAAAAGAATGCTTCAAGAATCAGTTGATGCTTTACTGGATAATGGAAGAAGAGGAAGAGCTATAACTGGAACAAATAAGAGACCGCTAAAGTCTCTTGCTGATATGATAAAAGGTAAAGGCGGAAGGTTTAGACAAAATCTTCTAGGGAAAAGGGTTGATTACTCAGGTAGATCAGTAATCGTAGTGGGACCTACACTGAGATTACATCAATGTGGCCTTCCTAAAAAAATGGCATTAGAGTTATTCAAGCCTCATATATTTGGTAAATTACAAGCTCGCGGTATTACAACGACAATTAAATCTGCAAAAAAAGTTGTGGAAAAAGAAGGTGAAGAAGTATGGGATATACTTGAAGAGATTATAAATGAATATCCAGTCATGTTAAACAGGGCGCCTACTCTTCATAGACTTGGTATACAAGCATTCGAACCAGTTCTTATTGAGGGTAAAGCTATACAGTTACACCCATTAGTGTGTGCTGCATTTAATGCTGATTTTGATGGCGATCAAATGGCTGTTCACGTACCACTGTCTGTTGAGGCACAAACAGAAGCTCGTGTTCTTATGATGGCTAGTAATAATATATTATCCCCATCAAATGGAAGTCCTATTATCGTTCCCTCTCAAGATATGGTATTGGGAATTTATTATATGTCTAGAGAAAAACCAAATTCAAAAGGCGAAGGCATGGTATTCAGTGATATTGAAGAAGTTTCAAAAGCTTATCAATCTAAATTAATAGATATTCATGCAAAAATAAAAGTAAGAATGAAAATAACTGAACTAGATGGCGATGAATTAAAACAAGCGATAAAAATAGTAGATACAACAACGGGAAGAGCTTTGATATCTGAAATACTTCCTACAAATATTCCATACTCATATATAGATCAAGATTTAAATAAAAAAGCAATTTCTAAGCTCTTTGATGTCTCATACAGATTAGCAGGGTTGAAAGATACTGTTCTGTTTGCGGATAAAATTAAAAATATGGGATTCAAATATTCCACAATTGCAGGGGTATCGATTGGTGTTGATGATATGGTCATACCGAAAGAGAAAACAGCAATTACCTCTAAAGCTGAAAAAGAAGTTAAAGAGATTGAGAAGCAATACAACTCTGGTCTACTGACGGCTGGCGAAAGATATAATAAAGTAGTTGATATATGGTCACACACGAATGACCAAGTTTCACAAGCAATGATGAAACAGTTAGGAACCGAAGTTACGAAAACGTCATCTGGCAAAAAAGTTGAACACAAGTCATTTAATTCAATTTACATGATGGCAGACTCTGGGGCTCGTGGTTCAGCTGCTCAGATAAGACAGTTATCAGGAATGAGAGGATTAATGGCAAAACCTGATGGGTCAATCATTGAAACCCCAATAACTGCAAACTTTAGAGAAGGGCTGGATGTGATGCAATACTTTATTTCTACACATGGTGCCAGGAAAGGATTAGCTGACACAGCTCTTAAGACTGCAAACTCAGGTTATCTTACACGAAGGCTAGTAGACGTGGCACAAGATTTAGTTGTAACTGACGATGATTGTGGTACTGAAAATGGAATTTTAATGAAACCGTTAATTGAAGGCGGAGATATTGTAGAGCCTCTTAATGAGAGAGTGCTCGGCAGAACATTGCTTAATGATTTAGTTGAACCAAAAACTAATTCAATAATTTTATCAAAAGGTACATTACTAGATGAAAACAATGTTCTTCTTTTAGAGAAAAATGCTATTGATGAAGTATGGGTAAGATCTGCAATTACTTGCGATATAAGATATGGTGTTTGTGCTAAATGTTACGGTAGAGATTTAGCGAAAGGAAGAAAAGTTAGTAAAGGTGAGGCGGTTGGAGTCGTTGCGGCTCAATCAATAGGTGAACCTGGTACACAGCTTACTATGAGGACCTTTCATATTGGAGGCGCTGCATCAAGGGCAGTTGCTGCAAATAGTATTGAAGTAAAAAATTCTGGGACTATTCGTTATCATAATCTTAAAACTGTAATTAATAGCCAAAAAGAAATTGTTACAGTTTCTAGATCAGGAGAACTAGGCGTCCTAGACGACAGCGGAAGAGAAAAGGAGAGATACAAAATACCATACGGAGCTATTATTAAGCTTGAAGATGGTAAGCCTGTTGACAGAGGGCAAAATATTGTTACATGGGATCCCCATACCACACCTATCATTACTGAAACAGCTGGTATTATTGAGTTTGATGATTTTGAAGACGGAATTAGCGTTGAAAATATTGTAGACGAACTCACGGGAATAACCTCAATAAAGGTTAAAGACACCAGCAGCGTTTCCTTTGATAAAAATCTTAAACCAATGATAAAACTTGTTGACTCAAAAGGTAAAGATTTGCTTATAACAAACTCTAAACTACCGGCACACTTTTTATTGCCATCTAATTCTACAGTAAATATTGGTTCTGGAACAAAAGTTGGAATTGGAGATGTTATTGCTCGTACTCCAAGAGAAACATCCGGAACAAGAGATATTACGGGAGGATTACCTAGAGTAGCAGATCTTTTTGAAGCTAGAGAACCAAAAGAAAAAGCCGAGCTTGCAGAAACAACTGGTGTAGTTTCATTCGGTAAAGAGACTAAAGGCAAAAGAAGGTTAATAATCACTGACAACGATGGAAATGAGCATGTACAAATGCTCAATAAAACAAAATTATTAAATGTATTTGAAGGCGCAAGCGTCACTCAAGGTGAGATTATATCTGACGGTGAACTAGATCCTCATGATATTCTTGCTTATCGAGGAGTCACAGATTTAGCAGAACACTTGGTAAAAGAGGTTCAAGATGTTTATAGGCTTCAGGGTGTAGCTATAAATGATAAACACATCGAAGTCATCCTAAGACAGATGCTCAGAAAAGTTGAGATAACTTTTGCTGGAGAGACAACATTGATGCCAGGTGAACAGATGGAAAAAACTCAAGTGCTAGAAATTATTGATAATCTTAAATCAAAAAACCCAGATGCATTATTACCTAAATTTAAGCCAATGTTACTGGGTATTACCAAAGCATCACTTGTAACAGAATCGTTTATATCAGCGGCATCTTTCCAAGAGACTACTAGAGTTCTAACAGACGCAGCTGTTAATGGCAGAAAAGATAAGCTTAGAGGCCTAAAAGAAAATGTAGTAGTTGGAAGATTACTTCCTTGTGGAACTGGCCTATCGGCTCAAACTAATGATAATGAATCATTTGAAGAGATGTTGGAGAAAGAGATTGCCAGCGAGATGAATATAATACCTGAAAAATCACCTGAAAGATCAGCTGAAGATCTTTTTAAAGACTAATATTATGTTTTTTCTCTTTATACCTAAACACTTCTTGACAGCAACTAGCTGTGCTAATAGAATTCCGCCTACTTATAGAGGAAAATATGACAACAATTAATCAGCTAGTTAGGAAACCCAGAAAAACAAAATTTGTAAAATCTGCGGTTCCCGCGTTAGAGGCGTGCCCACAACGACGCGGTGTTTGCACACGCGTATACACGACTACTCCAAAAAAACCAAATTCAGCACTTAGAAAAGTTGCAAGAGTAAGACTTACAAATGGTCAAGAAGTAACATCTTACATTGGTGGCGAAGGTCATAACTTACAAGAACATTCAGTGGTTGTCATTAGAGGTGGAAGAGTAAAAGATTTACCCGGAGTTAGATACCATATTGTAAGAGGTAGCCTAGATACACAAGGTGTCGAGAACAGAAAACAAGGAAGATCTAAATACGGAACAAAGAGACCTAAGAGTTAAAAATGCCCAGAAAAAGAGATATACCAAAAAAGAAAATAATACCTGATCCGATTTATAAAAGTTCTAATGTTACTCGTTTGACTAATATGATCATGCAAGATGGGAAAAAAAGAACAGCTGAGAAAATTGTTTATAATGCACTTACGATATCCTCTAAAAAGACAAAAGAGGAGCCATTGGCGGCTCTAGAAAAAGCGCTTCAGAATGTTGGGCCAAGTGTTGAGGTTAAATCAAGAAGAGTTGGTGGTTCTAACTACCAAGTACCAATTGAGGTCAACTCAAAAAGAAAAATATCTTTAGCAATGAAATGGATAATTGAAGCAGCTAGTAAAAGAAATGAAAATTCAATGAAAGAAAAACTAGCTTCAGAGATAGCTGATGCAATATCAAATAAAGGATCAGCGGTTAAAAAGAGAGAAGATACTCATAAAATGGCCGAAGCAAATAAAGCGTTCGCACATTACAGGTGGTAATTAATGGCTAGAGATACAGAACTCACTCATTACAGAAACATAGGAATTATGGCTCACATCGATGCTGGTAAAACAACCACTACAGAGAGGATCCTGTACTACACAGGAGTGTCTCATAAAATAGGTGAAGTTCATGACGGTGCAGCTACGATGGATTGGATGGAGCAAGAACAGGAAAGAGGTATTACAATAACTTCTGCTGCCACAACATGTTTTTGGAGAGGAAGCACTGATCAATATGATGAACATAGAATAAATATTATCGATACCCCAGGACACGTAGATTTTACCATTGAAGTTGAGAGGTCTTTGAGAGTACTTGATGGAGCAGTATCAGTCTTTTGTGCTGTAGGAGGAGTAGAGCCTCAATCAGAGACAGTATGGAGACAAGCTAATAAATATAGTGTGCCCAGAATGGCTTTTGTGAATAAAATGGATAGAGCTGGCGCTGATTTTTTTAGAGTAGTAGACCAAATCAAAACAAGATTAGGTTCCAAACCAGTACCCATACAAGTTCCAATAGGAGCTGAAGATAATTTCAAGGGTGTTGTGAATCTCATTGATATGAAAGCAATTATTTGGGACGAAGAAAGCCGTGGCATGAAATTTGATGAAGTTGAAATACCTGAAGAACTTAAATCAAAAGTTGATGAACTTAGAGAACAAGTTATCGAAACAGCTGCGGAAGCAAATGAAGAACTAATGGATGACTATTTAAATAATGGAGAGTTAAGTCGAGAACAAATAGTTCAAGGATTGAGACTTCAAACTTTATCAAATGAAATCGTTTTAGTTACCTGCGGTACAGCATTTAAAAATAAAGGTGTTCAAGCAATGTTAGATGCAGTAATCGACTTTATGCCATCTCCGCTTGATGTACCGGCCATTAAAGGCATCCTTGATGATAAAGATGAAACAGAAGGTAAAAGAGAATCCTCAGATGACGAACCTTTTGCTGCATTAGCCTTCAAAATTGCAACTGATCCATTTGTTGGCACTCTTGCATTTTTCAGAGTATATTCTGGCGTCTTAAAAGCTGGTGATACTGTCTACAACGCTGTTACTCAAAAAAAAGAGCGCATAGGACGAATATTGCAAATGCACTCAAATTCTCGTGATGAAATTAAAGAAGTAAGAGCAGGGGATATCGCAGCTGCAGTGGGTTTAAAACAAGTTACTACTGGAGATACACTGTGTGACCCTTCATCTGTAATTACACTTGAGAGGATGGAGTTTCCAGAGCCTGTGATATCAATTGCTGTAGAACCAAAAACTAAAGATGATCAAGAAAAAATGGGTTTAGCGCTCAGTAAGCTAGCACAGGAAGACCCATCGTTTAGAGTATCAACCGATCAAGAGTCTAATCAAACAATTATTTCTGGTATGGGCGAGCTACACTTAGATATTATCGTTGATAGAATGAAAAGAGAATTCAATGTAGAGGCTACAATAGGGAAGCCACAAGTTGCCTATAGAGAGACTATCAGGTCAACTGTTGAGCAGGAAGCAAAGTACATCAAGCAAAGTGGCGGTAAAGGTCAATATGGACATGTTTGGCTGAAGATTGAACCACAAGAGCCAGGAAAAGGCTACGAGTTTGTTAATGAAATAGTAGGTGGGGCTATACCAAGAGAATTTATTGGTCCTGTTGATAAAGGAGTTATAGAGCAAATGGAAAATGGTGTTATTGGCGGGTACCCTGTTGTAGATGTAAAAGTGACATTATATGACGGCTCATTCCACGACGTCGATTCAAGTGAAGTTGCATTTAAGGTTGCTGGTTCTCAGGCATTTAAGGAAGGTGCCAAAAAAGCTAAACCTGTATTATTAGAGCCTGTTATGAAAGTAGAGGCAGTTACACCGGGCGACTATCTAGGTGATGTAACTGGTGACCTAAATAGACGAAGGGGTATTATTCAAGGAATGGAAGAAACAGTTGTAGGTAATATAATAAAAGCTGAAGTTCCACTATCAGAAATGTTTGGTTATGCAACAGACTTAAGATCAATGACACAAGGAAGAGCAACATACACAATGGAATTTGAAAAATATGCTGAAATACCAAGTAATATTGCAGAAGAACTTATACAAAAGGCATCATAAATATGGCAACAAAGAAAAAAAAGAATACTCAAAACATAAGAATACGACTCAAAACGTTTGATCATAAATTAATAGATGCATCTTCAAAAGAAATTCTTGAAACTGCGAAAAGAACAGGAGCAAGAGTTATTGGACCTATACCGCTTCCAACAAAGATTGAGAGATATACAGTGCTTGTTTCTCCTCATGTAGATAAAGACGCTCGTGATCAATATGAAATTCGTACTCATAAAAGACTTATGGACATCATTGAACCAACAGATAAAACTGTCGATGCTCTTATGAAGCTCGACCTTGCTGCAGGCGTAGACGTGCAAATTGAATTAAGCTAATTTAGCTAAAAAATCCCTAAAAAAGTGTAACAATACTTAATTTTATGTTAAGATTCAGCACCTTAAATATTACAGAATTAACTAACTTTTTCATTTTGAGGACAAGAAAATGAGCATAGGCCTAGTTGGCATAAAAACAGGTATGACACGAGTATTTGATGACTCAGGGACATCCATTCCCGTAACTGTAATAAATATTGACTCAAATCGTATATCACAGATTAAAACGAAAGAGAGAGATGGCTACTCAGCTATACAAGTTGCCTACGGAAGTCAAAAAGAAAGCAGACTAAGTAAAGCATTACTCGGACACTATAAAAAATCAAACATCAAACCTGCTCGAGGACAGCATGAA
The DNA here is from genome assembly GCA_965656575.1 of Gammaproteobacteria bacterium. Lineage (GTDB taxonomy): Bacteria > Pseudomonadota > Gammaproteobacteria > CACLCV01. The sequence goes on along the minus strand of CBFHLA010000018.1, from coordinate 2,308 downwards.
TTTAGAGTTAAGGATTTAGCAGATGATATGACTGTTGGTACAGATGTGAAAGTTGATAGATTTAAAGCTGGTGAACATGTTGACATAATTGGCAAATCTCTTGGTAAAGGTTTTCAGGGTGGTGTAAAAAGACACCACTTTAAAACTCAAGATGCGACACATGGTAATTCGGTATCACACAGAGCATTAGGATCAACAGGGCAATGTCAAGATCCAGGTCGTGTATTTAAAGGTAAAAAAATGCCAGGTCAACTTGGTAATGTTCAAAGAACAATTCAAAATTTAACGATTGTTAAAATTATGCCAGAGGAAAACATTATGCTAGTTAAAGGTAGTGTTCCTGGTCATAAAGGAAGTATTGTAATTATTAAACCTACTCAAAAAAAATATACTCCAAAAGAGATTTTTACAGAAAAATCTGAATCAAAAAACACTAGTCAAGATATAGATGATAAAAAAAATACTTTAGGAAATTCAGTAAAAGAAGATGATACTGCTCAAAAACAAGCAAATAATAATAACGGTGAAGAAGCATGAGCGCTGAACTTGCAAAAATATTTACAAAAGAATTTAATGAAGCTTTGGTCCATCAAGTTACTACTGATTTTATGGCTAATCAAAGAAGCGGGACAAAAGCACAAAAGAATAGATCAGCCGTAAGTGGAGGTGGCGCAAAACCAAGACCTCAAAAAGGTTCCGGAAGAGCGAGAGCAGGAACTACAAGAAGTCCTATTTGGAGAACAGGCGGAGTTACATTTGCTGCACAACCAAAAGATTATAATAAGAAAATTAACAAAAAAATGTATAAAGGTGCACTAAATTGTATTTTTAATGAGCTTTTAAAACGAGAGAGATTATTTTTATCTGATAAGGTTAGTTTTGCAGAAAAAAAGACAAAATTAGGCCAAGAACTTTTAGACAGCTTAAAGATTAGCAATGCTTTATTTATTTCTACTGAGGATAATGCAAATGTGTTTTTTTCACTTAGGAATATAAAAAATATAACAGTGATAGATTACAAGGATATTAACCCACACATATTAATGAAACATGACAATGTTGTTATAGATAAAGGTGTATTGGAGCATATTAAAAAGGCAACTACATTATGAATACTCAGAGATTAGCAAATATTATTGTAAGCCCTAGAATATCGGAAAAAGCAACCATGAGAGCAGATTTAGAAAATCAGCATGTATTTTCTGTTCTTAAAGATGCTACAAAGCCAGAGGTAAAAAAAGCAGTAGAACTTATGTTTGATGTGAAAGTTAAAAGTGTAAGGCTGATGAACGTCCAAGGAAAGCTTACACGTATTGGAAGAACGTTTGGAAAAAGAAAAGATTGGAAGAAAGCGTATGTGAGACTTCAAGAAGGATTTGACATCAATTACGGTGAGGAAGAGGCTAGTAAATGACAATCGTAAAATCAAAACCAACGTCACCAGGTAGAAGATTCAGAGTAAAAATATCTAATCAGGATCTCTACAAAGGACAGCCCCATGAACCTTTATTAGCTAAGTTGAATAAAACTGGCGGACGTAATAATCAAGGTAGAATAACTACAAGACATATTGGTGGCGGTCATAAGAAAAGATATAGGATAATAGACTTTAAAAGAAATAAAGATAATATACCTGCAACAGTAGAAAGACTTGAGTATGATCCAAATAGAAATGCTAATATAGCTCTGCTTTTATACGCAGACGGTGAGAGAAGATATATAATAGCACCTAAAAATCTAAAATCAGGGGACCAAATCATGTCTGGTGACCAATCATCTATAAATATTGGAAATACACTTCCACTTACGAATATACCTGTTGGTACGCAAGTGCATTGTATTGAGATGAAACCAGGAAAAGGAGCACAGATTGCGAGAAGTGCAGGTACAGTTGCACAGATAGTTGCTATAGATGGCGATTATGCAACGCTTAGACTTAAATCTGGAGAGACTAGAAAAATATTTAAAACCTGTAGAGCTACTATTGGTGAAGTTGGTAATAGCGAGTACAATCTTCAAAAACATGGCAAAGCAGGCGCAAAGAGATGGTTAGGAGTAAGACCTACTGTGCGTGGTGTAGCTATGAACCCTATTGATCATCCACATGGTGGAGGTGAAGGTAAAACATCAGGTGGACGTGACCCTGTTTCACCTTGGGGAACCCCAACAAAAGGTTATAAAACTAGATCGAATAAGAGAACTGATAAGCTTATTGTCAGAAGAAGAGTTAATAAAAATAGGAAATAGATGTGGCGAGATCATTAAAGAAAGGACCATTTATCGACCATCACTTACAAGCTAAGGTTGA
>CBFHLA010000017.1:0-17122 GCA_965656575.1 Gammaproteobacteria bacterium | reverse complement strand
GTTTGTGAATTTATGTTCATTAATAATTCAAAAAATATTGTCATTAATGAGTATTTAAATATAGCAAAAAAATATTCATCACCAAAAATGTATACATTTCTTAACAAAGCACTAGATAAGACACTTTAATAAAGAATGAAATGTGAACAAGATTTTGTAAATTTTCTCAAAAAGCTGGATTCATATAGCGGTAACATATTACAAGGTATTGGCGATGATTGTTCAATAGTTAAATTTAATAATAAAAAAAAATATGTTTTTACTACTGACACATCTTTATTAGGTCCTCATTTTACAAAAGATTATTCCCCTGAAGATATAGGATACAAATGTTTGGCAACAAATATTAGTGATATTGCTTCAATGGGATGTATACCTCTATATGCAATGTATGCATTGACGCTTCCCAAAATGTCAGAATCTTGGTTAAGGCGTTTTTATAGGGGTTCGCAAAGGCTATTAAAACAGCACAAGATATCTATAATTGGCGGAGATACAACGAAGGGTCCTTTGAGCATTACGATTCAAATGATAGGTATTCAAAAGCATAGTATTCTTCTCCGTAGTGGAGCTAAACTAAATGATGATATATATGTCACAGGGACTATTGGTAACGCAAGAGCTGCCTTACTATCAAAAAAACACACTTTGTCTTATAAATATTTTAAAAAGTATCTTGTCAACCCAACGCCTAGAGTTGCCTTAGGTTTAGAGATCTCTAAATTTGCATCATCATGTATAGATATATCAGACGGTCTAGCAAAAGACTTAAAGAATATTGCAGTTTCATCTGATAAAGGTTTCATAGTAAATATTGATAAAATTCCACTAAAACCAAAATTTACTCAATTTATTCCGGAATATCTAATGGAGGAATGCATATTAGGAGGCGGAGAAGATTATGAGCTATGTTTTACTGCAAATAGAAAATATAATAGTAAAATCAATATTATATCTAATAAACTTAAATTAAAAATTACCAAGATTGGAAGTATTACATCAAGAGGGTACGAATATGTTAAAGGTGGAAAAGCTTATAAAGTTATGACAAAAGGATATGATCACTTTTGTAAGAAATAATCAGTCCGACATCATTGGAACATTAAACTTTTCTAAGTAGCTTATTAATTTCAACAAAGGTAAGCCCATTATGGATGACGGGTCACTACCTTTCATCTGCCTAACTAGATTAATTGCTAATCCCTCTATTCTGATGCTAGCCGCACACTTTAGGACATCATCATTACTTAAATATGTATTTATAATTTTTTTATTTAAGTCTTTGAAAAATATACTATAATTACTCACAGAAGCATAATATTTTCCTGTATTCGAATCTAATACACATAGACCGGTTCTAAATATAACCTTATTGCCAGACATCATGCTAAGCTGCTTTTTGGCAATCTTTTTTGTATGTGGTTTACCAAGTATTTTGCCATTCAAATCCGCCACTTCATCAGATCCAATAATTATTGAATCAAATTGATCCTTAGCTACTTTTTTAGCTTTTTCAATGGATAAACGTTTTACATAATCTGTAACAGTCTCATTATGCAATTTCTTTTCATCAATATTTGGGCTGATACATGTAAATGCTATATTAAGTTTATTTAGGAGCTGTTTTCTAAATTTTGAACTCGATGCTAATATTATATTCATAATTTCAATAAACGATAATACCAATAAAATACATAAAATTGTTAAATTTAGTATTAATAATTGCTTGTATGATTATTATTGCTTAGAATACGTTATCTAAACGATATGGAATAACAATATGGCAGTTCAAAAGAGTAAAAAATCAAGATCAAGACGTGATATGAGAAGGTCTCATGACTCCTTATCTGCATCATCAGTATCATCTGATTCAACCACAGGATCTAAGCACCTAAGACACCATATATCTAAAGATGGTTTCTATCGTGGTAAAGAGATTTTTACACCAAAAGTAAAAAAACCTAAAGAAGAATCTGCACAAGAACAGTAGAATATCCATATAATGCCAAGTACTGTTACGATAGCATTGGATGTAATGAGCGGAGATAAAGGCTCTTCTCCCGCAATATCTGGAGCTTTAAAATCTCTTAAAAATATTAAAGATTTGAAAATAGATCTTATTGGCGATAAATCATTAATCAATGAAACCCTGGTAACAGCAGAAAATAGTATACTTGATCGTATAAATATAATTCATACTGATGAATTCATTAAAATGAATGATGATGTGCTTAGTTCGATAAGAAGTAAAAAAAAATCTTCTATGAGACTATGCATTAACAGAGTGAAAGATAAGAAAGCCGATGCATGCGTTAGCGCAGGTAATACTGGAGCTTTAATGTCATTATCAAAAATAATTCTTAAAACAATTGAAGGTATAGATAGGCCTGCAATTTGTACATCCTTGCCAACTAAGAAAAAATTCATGCAAGTGCTTGATTTAGGTGCAAATATAGATTGTGACGCACAAAACCTATATCAATTTGCAGTAATGGGATCTTCTGTTGTTAAAAGTTTGGAGATTTCAAGTAATCCAAGAGTAGGATTATTAAATATTGGCTCTGAAGAATTTAAAGGAAGAGAAGAAATTAAGTTAGCCGCAGATTTACTTAATCATTCAAGTATTAATTATGTTGGGTTTGCAGAGGGTAGCGCTATGTTTAGTGGTGACTATGATGTGATAGTTACTGATGGATTCACAGGAAATATAGCACTTAAAAGCATTGAAGGTGTAGCGGGAATGATAAAACACTTTATCAAAACAGAATTTCAAAAAAATATTTATAATAAATTATCTGCACTAATTAGTTTTCCTGTATTAAAAGGGGTGAAAAAGAAAATGGATCCTAGAGTATACAATGGCGCTTCCTTTCTTGGGCTAAATGGAGTTGTAGTAAAAAGCCATGGCAGCGCAGATAGCTTTTCATATTACAATGCAATCCAAACAGCATATTACGAATGTAAAAATAATTTACTAGAAAATATTAAAAAACATATAAATAGAGATTTGAATGACTAAATACGCAAAAATAATATCAAGTGGCAGTTATCTACCAGAGAAAATATTAACAAACAAAGAGCTTGAGAGTAGGGTAGATACAAGTGATGCGTGGATTACAGAGAGAACAGGAATCAAGGAGAGAAGAATTGCTAATGAAAATGAAACTTCTGTAGATCTAGCCTATAAAGCATCTTTAGATGCTATTTATAAATCAAATATAAATAAAAATGATATTGGTGCAATTTTTCTTGCAACATGTACTCCTGAAAGAAAATTTCCAAGCTCTGCAGTTCTTCTTCAAAATAAATTAAATATTAAAGACGCTTTTTCATTTGATATTAATGCAGCATGCACAGGTTTTGTCTATGCATTGGATGTTGCAAAAAAATATATTGAATCTGGTCAGATAAAATATGCCCTTGTTGTTGGGACAGAAAAGATTACATCACTTCTTGATTGGACAGATAGAAATACATGTGTATTATTTGGAGATGGCTCGGGAGCAATGATTATTGCTGCCTCTGATGAACCTGGAATTATCTCTAGCACAATTGGTTCAGATGGCTCATTTAAAGATTTATTAACTGTAAATACTGATTTGGAATATATTGAAATGAAAGGTAGTGATGTATTTAAAACTGCTGTTAATACTCTAGGTAAACTTGCTAAACACACTCTGGAAATAAATGACATTGAACAGGGGGAGCTAGATTGGCTTGTGCCACATCAAGCAAATGAACGAATTATTCTTGCTATAGCTAAGAAAATTAATTTATCTAAAGATAAAATAATAATAACCGTGAATAAACACGGAAACACATCCGCAGCCTCTATACCTCTTGCTTTTGATACAGCAAACTCGAAGAATACTTTTAAATCAGGTGATATGATAATGCTTGAAGCCTTTGGCGCTGGATTTACATGGGGTTCTGTTCTATTGAAATACTAGATGTATTCTAATTCTTTTAAATGTAATAAATGTACTGAGATTTATTCTTATCTTCAAATACTTAGTAAAAAATTTCCTACCTATCATTGTAAACCTGTTAGCGGACATGGAAATATAAAATCAAAAATAGCACTTTTTGGATTAGCCCCGGGGCTTCATGGTGCAAATAAAACAGGAATACCATTTACATCTGATTACTCAGGCGACTTAATAAGACGACTATTAAAAGATCTTGATATGAATGATATATTTGTTTCAAACGCCGTTAGATGTTATCCATATAATAATAAACCATCAGCAATGATAATAAATAATTGTCTGGAACATTCAAAAAGAGAAATTAAAAAACTCTCAAACTTAAAAGTTATTATTACACTAGGATCAATCGCATATTATCAAATTTTAAATCTATATAAATTAACTCGAAAAGATCATAAATTTAAACATTTCAACATTTTACATTTGAATGATAAAACACTATTAATTTCATCATATCATTGTAGTAAGTTAAATATTAATACTAATAAAATTAATTACGAAAATTTGTTTAGTTTATTTATGAAAGCAAAAGAGATAGCTTATAATGAATAAAGTTTTTTTAGAAAACTTGCCCGCTTCTCCTGGTGTATATAAAATGCTGGATAATGAGAAAAACATCCTTTATGTAGGAAAAGCTGGTAATTTAAAGAAAAGAGTTTCTTCATATTTTACAGGATCTAATCATTCCGTTAAGACACAACGTCTTGTTGCAAAAATAAGGGATATTGACTATCAAATAACCTCTAATGAACAAGATGCTTTGTTACTAGAAAATAATTTAATAAAAGAGTTCAAGCCAAAATATAACATTCTCCTTAGAGATGATAAATCGTACCCATATATTTTTATGAATAAAAATCATGATTTCCCAGGATTTAAATTTTTTAGAGGCAAACCCTCTAAAAATGGATATCACTTTGGCCCCTATACACATGTTGTAAATGTAAGAAAGATATTGGCAATTATACAAAAAACATTTCAAATAAGGCTTTGTGAAGATAGTTATTATAAGGCACGTACTAAACCATGCATGCAATATCAAATAAAAAGGTGTTCAGGGCCGTGTGTAGGGCTTATCAGCAAAGAAGAGTACAATAAATCAATCGAAAGCGCACAAATGTTTCTCAAAGGTGAAACAAAATCTCTGTTTAATAAGTTAGAAAAGGAAATGATACTGGCATCTAATAATAAAAATTTTGAAGTAGCTGCAAAGTGTCGAGATAATATTAAACTTATTCGTGATATAACTAGTCATTATTCTATTTTTCCTGAAGACAGAAGCATTGATTTTGTTCTATGCATAAAAACGGAATCTAAAATTCTAGTTGATATTAATATTGTCAGAAATGGTGTAAACATGGGATGTAAAAATTTCACTTTTCCAAAGAGAGATCATATAAATATAGATGAAACTCTGACCTCTTTCTTTAAACAGTACTATTTAACACATGTACCGCCTAATATAATAATATCTAAGGATAAAATCCTGGATAAAAATAACATCGAGATAGTAATAAATAAGAAATTTCGTCAGAATTGTAAGATTTTAAATAGAATTGATAAAAAATATTCAGAGTTCATGAGTATATGCTTGATGAACTTACAAAATAGATCACTTAAATCTATTAAACAGGAAGATAACTCTTTGGACAATATTAACGCACAATTAAAAATCGAATCAGAATTTATACTATGTTTCGATGTAAGTCATATTAGTGGCTCATCTACTGTAGGATCTGCAGTTTACTTTAATAGGGAAGGATTTATAAAATCTAATTATAGAAGATATAATATAAAAAATATCAAAAAGTCTGATGACTATGCTGCATTGAAAGTCATGATAAAAAGAAGATTATTAAAGATAGATAATTATTCTACAAAGAATATATTAATCATTGTTGATGGCGGTAAGGGTCAAATTACTCAGGCAAGAAAAGTTGCAAATGAATTAGATGCTAAAAACATATCCATAATAGGTATTCACAAAGGTTTGAATAGACTAACTAAAAATGACAGGATTCTTGATAGCTCAAATAAAGATATTTCAAATATTATTAACCAAGACGCCATGACTCTTGTGCAGCAAATTAGAGATGAAGCTCATAGATTTGCTATACTTAATCAAAGAAAAAGACATAATAAGCTAATGTTCAATTCTAAGTTAGATGGAATTCCCGGAGTAGGTGATACAAGAAAAAAAATAATTATAAATCATTTCGGTGGCATTCAAGGCGTCCTTAAGGCATCTGTCAGAGAACTTAAATCTATTGATGGTATCAATGAAAAATTAGCAAATGTAATATACACTCACATACATAAATGACATTAAATATCCCTATAGTATTAACATTAATAAGGATAACTTTTATTCCAATTATAGTGGTCAGTTATACATATGATGGGGGAAAATATAGAGATATTGCCGCATATATTTTTTTACTTGCTTTGATAACAGATTATCTTGACGGTGTTATAGCTAGAAAGCTTAATCAAGTTACTACGTTCGGCGCTTTTCTAGATCCTATAGCCGATAAACTGCTTGTTGTAGTTACAATAATACTGCTATCAAGTTCAAATAATTCTCTATTATTTTTATTGCCTGCCCTGATTATAGTTGTTAGAGAATTCTTGGTGATAGCTATAAGACAGAGATTGGCAGAAATAAAAAGATCAATATCTATGAAAGTAAATGCATTAGGTAAAATGAAAACTGGTTTTCAAATGATATCTTTATTTTTTCTTCTGCATACTAATATATTTTTTGATGTATTAAATTTACATACACTTGGCTTATTGTTATTATTCATAGCGGCAGTTCTAACAGTAATATCATTCATTTATTATGTGAGAAACTCTTGGAATGATATAATTAGATGAGTTCATGCGGGAATAGCTCAGTTGATAGAGCGCAACCTTGCCAAGGTTGAGGTCGCGGGTTTGAGCCCCGTTTCCCGCTCCATTATCTGGCTAAGTGGCAGAGTGGTAATGCAGCGGCCTGCAAAGCCGTCAACGCCGGTTCGATTCCGACCTTAGCCTCCACAAATGATTATGTATCACTAAATACTCAAAGATATTATCAAAAACATATCATTTAATAAGTATTCTAATATGTTATTTTTATGATAGTGATTAAATTATATTTATTTCTAACAGACTTAATTATTCCAATATTTTTTGGAAGTATCTATGTTCTTTTTATTTCAACACAGGAAGAATCTATAAATCTTCATTTTTATAGTTTTATATTTTTTAGTTTTAATTTGATTCTTGTCTCATTAGTTCAGAACTACTATACAAATTATTATGAAAAGCATTTTTCTGAAAAGATTAAGATAAGCTTTGTTACAATTTCTATAGCAATTTTACTTCAACTTATACTTTATCTGTACTACGAACTATTTTTAGACCGTGTATTAGTAATGTTCTGGATAACTATACCTGTCGCAATTTTACTAGTGAGATTTTTAATTAAGAAAAATTGTAAAAACATAAATAATATAGCAATAAATATAATTGGGACATATTACCAATTTAATAATTATGAAATATCAATGCTAGATAACAAGGGGTTTACGGTATTTTTTTATAATTCCTTTCAAGAATTTCAGAATTCTAATAATTATAGGGATTATAGTGAATATATAAATGTTGTAAACTACGATATCACTCAAATAGCAGAACTAAAAGAGTGTGAAAATATTTTAATTTCCAGTAACTATTTTCTTATAGATAAATTCATGGAATTATACCTTAGAAAGGTATATATAAGTTATAGAAATATTGTTGTTGATACAAACGAATACAATCAGTTTGATTTTATCTTGAAAAGATTCATTGACTATATCGCAATAGTATTTTTTATGCCTATTCTTTTTTTATCTTGTATATTTATATTTTTTATAAAAATTAAACACCATATTAATGAGTCTATGTTTTTTATGCAAAAAAGATATGGGCTAAAAAAAGAGATATTTAATGTTTATAAAATAAGAACCATGGTTATCGATTCAGAAGAAAAAGGAAACACTAAAAAACATGATTCAAGGATATATCCTTTTGCGTTAATTGTAAGAAAACTAAGAATTGATGAACTTCCTCAAATATTTAATATTTTATTCGGAGATATGCATCTTGTGGGTCCTCGTGCAGAATGGATTAATTTAGCTGATCAATATAGCAAAAATATAATTAATTATAATTATCGACATATTGTACGTCCTGGTATTACAGGTTGGGCTCAGATTATACATCCCTACGGCGTTAACGAAGAAGATGCGAGGCAAAAACTCATGTATGATATGTACTACATTAAACATTGGTCTATCTGGTTCGAGATTGAGATTTGCGTTAAAACATTGATGGTAATATTAGACAAAAGAGGATTTTAGTATAAAATATTCTTAAAATGCAAATACCCCACTCAAACAACAGAATTCTTCAACACAATATTTTTTTTAGCCCGGGTGGCGGAATTGGTAGACGCAAGGGACTTAAAATCCCTCGAGAGCAATCTCGTGCCGGTTCGACTCCGGCCCTGGGCAAATGAAATATTTTTTCTATCTATCTTTTATAATTCTAATGTCATCATGTGGGAAAATATCAGCTCCATCCTTGATTAGTCCTAGCGAAAGTTATAACACAGTTAAAGTTGACTATGGCAATACTCCAGATAACTATCAAAAAATACTTAAAGAACATCTTAAAAATAAACTTAAAAACTATAAAACAGCAAGAGTTGAATTTATTAATGAGCCAGCGAAGCTAAGTATAGACCATCTTGGAGATACATATAACGGATATCGAGTATGTCTTTCTATTAATGAACAAAGAGGTGACTACTACCTAGGTTACAGAAATCATTTTTTTTTAATAAATGACAACAAGGTTTCTTTACATCTTTTTGATTCTGGTCTTCTAACAATACCGTTTGAATATTGCGTGTCTCGAGATACTACAAAAGAAATATATATAGATGATATACCTGATAATAATATTGATCTAACAATCGATAAAATGGATGAAGTGAAAATATCTAAAAAGAAAGATGATGCAGGTAATACGTATATTTCATGCATATTTGCTGAACGAGAGATGACGTATGTTTTTAATGAAACTAAAAAAATCTTTAAAAAAGTTGATGGATTATCACAAATAAATTATTCCGTAAAATTTAATGAAGCTTTTATAGTTGCAAACTACCTAGATAATGAACTTACGATAAATCGTGTTTCTGGTAATGCTAATATAGTTAATAACATAACTACTACAGGGATTTGTAAATTGACAGATAAGACAAAATTCTAGCGATGAATATTTCAAAAATTATAACTAATAGTCTTGATGAATCACTAGGAGTAAACAAAGTTTCTGCAATAGATGATAATTTTGTTCAACAACTTGAAATAGCATCAAGCTTACTCATAGAAACTTTTAAAAATAACGGCAAAGTTTTGCTTGCAGGCAATGGAGGTAGCGCTGCAGATTGTCAGCATATTGCTGCAGAATTTATTGGAAGATTGAATTTTGACCGAGAACCTTTACCGGCAATTTCGCTTACTGCTAATACATCAAATTTAACTTGCATAGCAAATGATTACGGTTATGAAAATGTATTTTCTAGACAAATTAAAGCGCTAGCACAATCAAATGATACTTTGATAGTCTACAGCACATCTGGTAAGTCAAAGAATATAATTAATGCAGTAGTAGAGGCTAGGCCTCTTGTTAAATCCATAATTTCTCTTACCGGAATATATACAAATGATCTTATGAAATATTCAGATGCAGTTTTATCTGTGAACACTACTAAGACTACTAGAATACAAGAAATCCATGCTATTGCAGGACATATTATGTGTGAATGCGTTGAGGAAAGATTATTTAACAATTGATTGGTTTATAATTGTTGATGTTTAAAGTATAAAACATTATATTTATTATACATATCACACGAGGGTAAAATATGAAATCAGACATAGAAATAGCACAAGCAGCTGCACCAGAAAAAATATCAAAAATTGCTGCAAAATTAAATATACCAGAAGATTCGCTTGAACCGTTTGGTCATTATAAAGCTAAAATTTCACTTGATTACTTAAACTCTCTTGAGAGTAAAGATGATGGTAAACTCATACTGGTTACAGCAATAAGTCCTACACCAGCAGGAGAGGGCAAAACTACAACTTCTGTAGGTTTGGGTGACGCATTAAATCAAATCGGTAAAAAAGCACTTGTAACTATACGAGAACCATCTTTAGGCCCTGTTTTTGGTATGAAAGGCGGTGCAGCAGGAGGTGGTATGGCACAGGTTATACCTATGGAAGATATAAATCTTCACTTTACAGGTGACTTTAATGCAATACAGCTAGCAAATAATTTGCTGGCAGCAATGCTGGATAATCATATACATCATGGTAATAAATTAGGTATTGATGTAAGAAGAGTTGCATGGAAAAGGGTTCTTGATATGAACGATAGAGCACTAAGAAGCACAGTATGCTCATTGGGATCAGTAGGTAATGGCTTTCCTCGACAAGATGGTTTCGATATTGTTGTTGCTTCCGAAATTATGGCTATATTTTGTCTTGCAACATCAATCAAAGACCTAAAAGAAAGACTTGGTAAAATTGTAGTAGCATACACTCGTGAACGTACACCAATACTAGCAAAAGATATAAATGCTCACGGGGCGATGACAGTATTGCTTAAAGATGCTATGAAACCGAATCTAGTTCAAACACTGGAGAATAACCCTGCAATGATACATGGCGGTCCTTTTGCAAATATTGCTCATGGATGCAACTCTGTTATTGCAACAAAAGCATCACTTAAGTTAGCTGATTATGTTGTCACTGAAGCGGGTTTTGGAGCTGACTTAGGCGCTGAAAAGTTTCTTGATATAAAATGTCGTAAGGCAAATCTTAAGCCATCTGTCGTTGTGCTTGTCGCTACTATAAGAGCTTTAAAGTATCATGGTGGCTGCTCTTTAGAAGATCTCAACAAAGAAAATACAGATTACTTATCAAAAGGTCTTACAAATCTAGAAAGACATGTTCATAACTTAAAAAATCATTATGGTTTGCCAGTTGTTGTTGGTATCAATGGGTTCAGCTTTGATACAGATAAAGAAAAAGACTTACTTAAGGCTAAATCCAAAGAATTAGATGTGCCAATAGTATCATCTACCCATTGGGCTGATGGCGGAGCCGGCGCAAAAGAACTTGCAGAAGTAGTTGTTCAAACAATAGATGAATCTGAAAATAATTTTGAATTTTTATATCCTGATGATATGAGCTTATGGGATAAAATGGAGACAATAGCGAAAAAAATCTATGGTGCATCTGGGATATCAGCACCAGCAAATGTAAAAAAACAAATTGATAATCTCCAAGAAAATGGCTATGGAAAATTTCCTGTATGTGTTGCTAAAACTCAATATTCATTTTCAACTGATCCAACAAAACGTGGAGCACCATCTAATCACGAAATACCGATTAGAGAAGTTAGGCTGTCAGCTGGTGCAGAATTCATTGTAATGGTCTGCGGAGATATCATGACTATGCCAGGGCTACCAAAAGTTCCTGCGGCTGAGAGAATTGATATTGATGATGATGGAAATATTATTGGACTATTTTAAATAATCATAATTCGTCATTCATCAATATGTAGCAAGCGATAAATGTAGTATTATCATCTTCTGTGGAACTGATACTGCAATCATTAATTAATATATTTAAGTTTGATCAAAGCTTTATAGAGATAGTATACTTATCACTCTTCGTATCAATATTAGCAACAATTATTTCTGCATTTATATCTATAATCATTTCAAGTCATATGGCTATAAAAAACTTCTTTGGAAAAGAATTTTTAGTTATTGTTGTAAATTCCTTTATGAGTATACCTCCTGTAGTAGTTGGTTTAGTTTTATATTTACTATTTTCTACATCTGGCTATCTAGGCTATCTTGATCTTTTATACACAGTAGAAATCATGATAATTGCACAATTTATAATAGTTACTCCTATTATTATATCGTTATCCTTTAGGAGCCTTAGCGATCAATATGAACGATTGAGTGATTACCTTAAATCTTTAAAATGTAACTCTAAAATGGTTCGAAATACTATTATATATGAATCACGATATGATCTATTGATTATAATAATTACTGGACTGAGTAGGGCACTGTCTGAAGTTGGTGCAGTAATAATAGTAGGGGGTAATATTGATAATCTTACACGAGTTATGACTACAAGTATCGTATTAGAAACGTCTAGAGGCGAACTGTCTTTAGCATTAAGCCTAGGAATTTCTCTGATAATAATTGCACTTATAATGAATTTTTTAATAGCATTAATTAAAAAAAGGATACTATGAAAGATATTTATATTTCAAAAAACTTGTCTTATAAGATAAAACATAACTATATCTTAAATAACATTAATTGTAGTGTTAGAAATCAAGCTATTACTGTAATAAAAGGACATAATGGCGCTGGCAAGACATCATTCTTAAGACTCTTATATGGTCTAGATAAAGCTACAGCTGGCTATATACATCGTAATTTTAATGAAAATGATACTAAAATATCATATTTATTTCAAAATTCTGTTTTTTTAAACAGATCTGTAAAAGAAAATCTTTTACATATTTTAAAGTGTAAAAAAATAGCAAAACACAAATGGGAAAATCTTATTAAAAATGGATTAGAAAAATTTAATTTAAATCATCTATATAATTTAAATATAAATTCACTGTCAGGCGGAGAGCTTCAATTGCTTGCAGTAACTAGGAGTGTACTAATTCAACCAGATATATTATTTCTTGATGAACCGACTAATAATCTTGATAAAAATAATATAATTCTTGTATCTAATATGATACTGAAATTAAATAAGAAAGGCTGTACCTTAATAATAGCTAGTCATGACGACTTATTGTTGGATAATATTATATATAATGAAATTAATATTGAAAAAGGATTTTTAACTCATGTTTAAAGTTATATATTTACTACTATTGTTTTTGTTAATACCTTTAAATGCTCATACTGAAACCCTTGTTATACAGTCAACAACATCTACAAGAGATTCTGGCCTATACAATTATTTACTACCGAAATATCCAAATTTTAATTCTATAAAAATTAAAGTAATAGCTGTTGGTACTGGACAAGCAATTAAAAATGCAGAAAATTGTGATGGGAATATTCTTATCGTTCATGATGAAAAACGTGAATTAGAGTTTATGTCAAAAGGATATGGAGCAAAAAGACATGTACTCATGTACAATGATTACGTTCTAATAGGTCCTAATGATGATACATATGTCTCTGAATCTAGTAACATAGCTGATGCTTTTACAAGAATATATGAAAAAAAATATAATTTTATCTCTAGATCTGATTCTAGCGGTACTCATTCTGCAGAGCTTGCTATTTGGAAGCAATTATCATTAAATCCCAAAAGATATAGTGGTACATGGTATTTAGAGTCAGGGCAAGGAATGGGTCCTTCGTTAAATATAGCTGTTGCTCTAAATGGATATATATTTTCCGATAGATCATCTTGGATTAGATTTAAAAATAAGAGAAATCATAAGATACTATATTCTAATAAGAATGAACTCAAAAATAAGTATGGTATGATTCTAGTAAACAATCAGAGATGTACTTCTCTAAATTATGAAAAGTCTCTAGAGTTGTACGAATGGTTATCATCTCAAGATGCGGCATATCACATAATAAATTATCGTATTAACAACCAAAATGTTTTCTACATAGAATAAAAATACATAATATATATTATACGAACATTGATATACAATATAGATGACCTATTCTATTAAATAATGGATATTACACACTATAAAAAGAAAGTTGATCTTCATCTGGTTTTAGGGAACCAGCTTTTTCCAATATCGAATATGAAGGAAACAATAAGTGCTAAAAAAATATTCATGAAAGAAGATTATGGTCTGTGTACGTATCAAAAGCATCATAAACACAAAATAACACTATTTTTATCGTCAATGAGATCATACAAAGATTATCTGGAAAAACATAATTATAGTGTTGATTATCAATATATTACTGCAGATAAAACAGATAGATATATAGATTGTTTAAAAAGATATATAAAAAAAGAAAATGTAAAAACCATGAGTATGTGGCAAATTGAAGATAAATGGTTTGACGATATAATAAAGAAAATATCAGTAAACCTAAACGATTTAATAATATTCGAAAGTCCAATGTTCATGACAACAAAGGATGAATTCCTCAAGATGTGTCCAAGAACGGAGAAACCAAAATATAAAATGACTAGTTTTTATATAAACCAGAGGAAGAAATTGGATATTTTGATAGATAATGGTAAGCCTGTTGGTGGTAAATGGACATACGATAATGAGAATAGAAAGAAAATAAATCAGAAAATATTACCACCACCAATTAAGCAATTTAAGGAGACAAAACATACTAGGGATGTAAAGGCTGTAGTATCTGAGTATTTTGATGCACATTATGGAAATATTAATGATTTCAACTACCCTACTACTCGAAAACAAGCGCTTGATAATCTAGATGATTTTTTTGTTAACAAGTTCAAAGACTTTGGAGATTATGAGGATTCTGTTGATCAAAGGTCACACCTTTGGTTCCATTCAAATTTAAGCTCTTCTCTCAATCTGGGTTTAATAACACCTATTGATATAATAAATAAAATCAATAATATAGATGGAATACCTATAAACTCATATGAAGGTTTTATACGTCAGATTATTGGTTGGCGTGAATTCATGAGAGGCTTGTATCAACTAGAAAGCAAAAAGATTGAGAAAGGTAATTTCTTTAATCATAAAAGAAAGCTTTGCGATTCCTGGTATGAAGGGAAAACTGGTATAGATCCCCTAGATTACAGTATTAAAAGTACTATTAAACATGCCTACTCTCATCATATTGAGAGACTTATGATACAAGTTAATCTTATGAATTTGTGTGAAATAGAGCCAAAAAACGCTTATAAATGGTTTATGGAGCTATATATAGACTCTTCAGACTGGGTGATGACACCGAATATTTACAGTATGGGTTTATTTGCTGATGGAGGGATAATGGCAACTAAGCCATATATTTGTGGATCAAATTATATTTTAAAAATGATGGATTTTAAAAAAGGGAATTGGTGTGATATTTTTGATGGTTTGTATTGGAGATTTATCGATAAAAACAGAGATTTTTTTAAAACTAACCCAAGGTTGAATATGATGGTAACCTTATTTGATAAAATGAAAATAGACAGAAAAAAGAAAATACTCTCTAAAGCGAATCAGTTTTTAAGTGATCATACAAAATGATTAAGGTCTTGTTTAATGATAGTTGTTCCATTTGTTCAAAAGAAATAAACCACTATAAATCGCTTAAAAATAACATTAAATGGATAGATATCAATGATCTATCATTGGCATCTAAATTATCAGGAAAGAGTCATAGAGAACTATTAAGACGCTTGCATGTTGTAAAAGATAACGAAGTATATTCTGGAGTTAAAGCATTTGCTATTATGTGGCTAAATATTCCAAATTATAAATGGTTAGCTAGACTAGTCTCACTACCTATTGTCTATCATATCTCTATAGTACTTTACGAAATAATAGCTTTTTTCCTTTATCTAAAAAATAAACATCAGCTAGATGAAAAAAGGTAATCTTCCTAAAAAGACATGCCCTGTCTGCAAATTACCGTTTACATGGAGGAAAAAATGGCATAAAGATTGGGATAATATTAAGTACTGCTCTGAAAGATGTAAAAAAACAAGAATTAAAAATACTTAGATATAGAGAGCATTAGTATATCTACTCCATGATTCTTACCTTCTATGCCTCCATTTGAATAATGAAATAAGTTTAATACAGATCGATAAGTTTCTCTCTCATACCCTACTCCAAATCTACTCTCAAATTGATAGTATGAACCTAAGTCGGAACCTCCCATAGAATCACTATTATGAATAGACAGTCCTAAACCTAAATCAAGGAAAGTATGCTGGCTTGTATATTTTCTAATAATTCGTGCATACGAAATGGATAAATTCGAAGAATCTAAGCTCGATGTTGCATATGCGCTATCGAGTGCATTAAGGCGTGAATCATCCTTCCAAAAATTCAAACCAATATCAGATAAGTAATCAAAATCATAAACACCATTATGAGATAAGTGAGTTTGATATGATATTCGCAGAGCGTTAAAGCTTCCGCCATATGCTCCTCCACCATCTCCAGCGCCAATACCAATGAAATACTTAGAACTTTCGTTATTTTTTTGAAAACCGCCAGCAAAGTTGTGTGTTGAAAATAGTAATATAGATATAATAAAGAGAGATTTTATTTTACTCACTGATTTCTCCTAAAATTCCAAGGTTCTAAGATGTTTTGTTCATTCCATAAACCCTTATTATGCATTTTAGCATAGTCTTCTAGATTTTTCAGGTAAGGATTATTTGTATGAGTTTTATATACCCATGCATTACCACTTTTTATCATTTTAGCATTAACAAAAATAGACTCATTTGTGTTATGGATGTATATTTCGCCCAAATGTCTATTATAACGATCTTTTTTATTGGTATTTACCTGAATCGTCTTGTCAAGCACGAGATTAGATAGAAAGTTTCTACTTCTTATTCCAAAGTTTTGTTTTAGCTCAGGAGCATCTATATAACTCAACCTTATTTTAATATGCTTATTATCTTTTTTAACCCAAATCGTATCGCCATCTATTACTTTTATAACAGTAGCGTCATATTGTTCTGCATACACAGGAGCTGTAACAATAAGTAATAAAATTAAATATTTTCTAAAAAACATTTTATTTCTTTGGTGAATATTTCAATATCAACAAGAAAAGAGTCATGACCTTGGATACAATCTAAGCTTTTGTAAATTACTTTAGTAGATCCACTTGATAAACATTCTGCAAGTTCTTTTTGTTGGTTAATAGGAAATAGTGTATCTGTTTTTACTCCTAGTACTAATGCATTAGTAAGTGTTGTATTACCCAGTACCTTCTCTGGCGATGAGCCATAATCAATTAAATCAAACCAGTCTATTGCTCTTGACAAATACAAGTATGA
>CBFHLA010000016.1:0-17225 GCA_965656575.1 Gammaproteobacteria bacterium | reverse complement strand
CAGTAAGTTTTGTCATTTCTTTTAATAGCTCTCTGTATAGCTCAGATGTTTCAAATAAAATCTTTTCATTTTTTGATATTTCAATGTTAAGAGCTCTATTTTGATACTTTATAAAAATCACTCCAAAAGCTGAAGTGGTAATTAGAAGAATCAATATCAATGTTGAAACTAAGTTCATGATTGTTTTTCCAATACATTAATTTTTGCAGATCTTGATCTTGGATTTTGTTTCACTTCAAAATTTGATGGCTTTATTTTTTTAATTAAATTGAACATTTTTTTCATAAATTCTGGCTTTATCGGCATTTTCCTTGGTGCAGAAAGGTACTTGTCTGTGAAAACCAAGAAATCTTTTATAGCTCTCTCTTCAAGAGAATGGTATGTGATAAGAACCAATCTTCCATTAGGAGCAAGCACATCATAAGATTTATCTAGAACTTCCTTAAGAACGTCTAGCTCTTTGTTAATAAAAATTCGCAATGCTTGAAAAGATCTTGTTGCATTATGTTTATGCTTATCATTTACTAACACCGACTTATTTATTATATCTACGAGCTCTAATGTATTTTTTAGCTTTTTAGTTTCTCTAAATTTCATAATGTTTTTAGCTATTCTTTTTGAGAACTTTTCTTGGCCGTAGACTCTCAATATTTTTTCGATTTCTTCCTCTGGCAATTCATTAAGATACTCAGCAGCGGTTTTACCAGAAGCTCTATTAAATCGCATATCCAATGGAGCGTCTTTGTTAAAGCTAAATCCTCGACTTGCGTCATCCAGGTGAACAGATGAAACACCCAAATCAAACAAAATTCCATTTACTGATCCAAATATATTCCAGCTTTTTGCATAATCTTGTATAGAAGAGAAACATCCATGTTTTAGGGTAAATCTCTTCTCATCTACAAATTCTTTATTATTAAAATCTATTGCATCTAGATCTTTATCAATTCCAAATATTTTTGACTTTTCTGATGTCGCGTCTAAAATTGCTTTTGTATGCCCCCCATATCCCAAGGTTGCATCAATATAGATTCCATTTTTATTAGTGACTAGTTGGTGTATTGAGTCATTTTTCAATACTGGAACATGGAAATTTGTATTATCCATTATTCTTATACTCCATGATTTCCTCATAGGCTTTTTTAATCTTGTAAAAAAGCTCTGTATATTCAGAGTTATTATGGTTTTTATCTGGGTGATATTTAGACGCTAATCTTTTAAATGCTATTTTGATAGTCTCAGTGTCCTCATTCGCTTTGACACCTAAAACCTTGTAGTGATTATTACTTATCATATACTTATGTCGCTTAGTGCTTGCGCATCGTCATTAGAGGTAACCTCTTCTCTCCATTTATCAACATTCTGATTCCATGAATGTTGATCCCAAATTTCAAATTTATCGCCTTGCCCTATCAAAATTATCTTCTTGCTTAATGTTGCATATTCTCTTAGAGGTTTAGAAATTAGTATTCTTCCATTTGAATCAACATCTATATCTTCAGCATGACCAATTAAGAGTCTTTGAATTCGTCTTGCATTTTTATTAAAAGAGGGTAACTGATTGATTTTACCTTGTATTTTCGACCATGTTTCTGATGGGTATAATAGTAGACATCTTTCTTCTGTATCAATAGTTATAACCATAGTTCCCTTAAGAAGGCCAATAATATGGTCTCTATAGGTTGCTGGGATGCCTAATCTACCTTTTGCATCAAGGTTGAGATTATGTATACCTTTGAAAAGATTATCCATTATTCTCCACTATTTAACAAATAATACCATTTATCAACACTATATTCCTTATTTTTGAGATATGCAAGTATATATAGCTCTAAAGTAATGATTTATTGAAAATTAATGATGAAAATATAACTATATAAAAAACAATAGTTTATAAAGTTATTTTAGAATTGAGAGTTAGTTGATAAGCCGGGTTCTGTCTCGTACAGCCATTTATCTAGAGTTATTGTCACCAATAACCTCATTAGCAGCAACCACGTGATTATATTGGGATTAATCACAAATTTGCCTTGCTCCAAGCGGGGTTTACTTTTGCCTACCTCGTTACCTTGATAGCGGTAAGCTCTTACCTTACCTTTTCACCCTTACCTCTCTAAGGAGGCGGTTATTTTCTGTAGCACTTTCCAAAACTCACATTTTCCAGGTATTACCTGGCGCTCTTCATCCCTGGAGCCCGGACTTTCCTCTATATATATTGATATATAGCAGCTGTATAACCAACTCTCGATTTTATTATAAGAATATACTTTTATTATGCAAACTATTTACGGGCAGCTAAATATGCCACCCATGCTGGATCAGCATCACATTTGGTTACTTTGTAAAATCTCTCAGTTTCCTCATTTTTTTCATCATTCCAACCTTGCATATAAACATCTACCTTCTTAAAACCAGCCTCTTTAAGACATTCTTGTATCTCTGGCAATGTCCATAGCCTCCAGTTATAAGTGAAAGCCTTATTAATTTTTGTTTTATCTGGGAATTCAAAATGGATATGGCACTTGATATCATGAGTTATTGGATTAAATGAAGATTGATCCCAAACGTAAGTAAAATTTTTGTGTTTCGTTCTCTCTTCTAAAAGCTGATGTGCTTCGTATCCACCAAAAGCATCTAACATTAAAATACCATTATTTTTCAACTGTTTATAAGCATGTTTAAAATAATTAATTAGTTTTTTTCTTTCTTTAAATACAAAATAACTAAAGTTTGTTGCTAAGACACAGTCAACTTTATCTTTTCTGAATTTCGATGAATCACCATAGTAAATTTTAAGTCTGTCCTGTTGAGCTTGTGAAAGCTTAGTTTGTGAGTTTTTTTTTGCTTCTCTGACCATATTCTTATCTAAGTCTACAGCAACAGCAGTATTTTCTCTGTTAGCTAAGACCCATTCAGCTGATATTAAAGCAGAAGCGCAGAAATCTTCCCTGAGACTTTTACACTTAGTATTGTTATATCTTTTAAATAGCTTATTTATAAAATCAACTTCAAACTCAGTACACTGTACAGACTCCTCATACAACCTATTTATATCAGCATTACTAGCAGATAATTTCTTTTTTTTCTTCATTATAATTTTCGATGTAAAAATTTTTTAAGTTATCTATGGGTTCATTTGAATTAATTAAATTATGAATGTGCTTTCTCCATCTCTTGGATAATCCGGTTCCTTTGTGAAGATTGGTAAGATGTTTAAGTGCAAATAACTTATTAATACCATCGGCAGCATCTAGTTCATCTACATACTTACATACAATTTCTTCGATTGAAAAAATTTTGGAGTTAGAGAATATCCTCTTCTCGATTTCAGCTAGGAACATTGGGTTATTATATATCTTTCTTCCAATCATGACACCATTGTAAATTCTTAACATTTCCTCTATTTGATCAATATCTTCAATGCCACCATTTATAAATATTTTTACATCAGGAAACATTCCCTTTAATTTAAAGACATCATCATATCTAAGCTTTGGAATAGATCTATTTTTCCTAGTGGATATTCCATTTAAAATGGCATTTCTTGCATGAATGTAATAAATATCACATCCTGCATTGCTGGTCTGATCTATGAAATCTATAATCTTACGTAAGTCATGCTCGTAACCTAAGCCAAGTCTAGTTTTTATTGAAATAGGAGTTTTGGTATGTGACTTAATAGCATCTACGTATTCAGCTATCTGAGATGGAGTTTCTATTTGACATGCTCCGAAGCCGCCTTTAACTACTTTGGAACTGGGACAACCAATATTAAGGTTAATCTCATCAAAGCCTTGTTCTGATATTATCTCTGAACATTGAATAAATTTATTTTTATCACTTCCTGCAAGCTGTACGACCACTGGGTGTTCGACATCTTTGACTACATATTCTTTAAATCTTCCTCTTAAAAGAGAATCAACAGTTATCATTTCAGTAAATAAAACAATATTTGGTGAAATTATACGCACTAATTTTCTAAAATACTTGTCTGTTCGACCAACCATTGGTGCTAAGAAAATTTTCATATCTAATCTTATAAGTTATTAATTTTGAATTAAAAGATTATAATATTGTAATGTCTAATAAACTACAAAAACATGATATATCGATAGCTATATTAGCTGGAGGCAAATCCTCAAGAATGAAGGGAAATGATAAAGGTTTGATGGAATTTAATAATATATCTGTGTTGTCTAGAATAATAGGCATAGCAAAAGAATACTCATCAGATGTATTTGTTATTGCGAATAATAATATTGATTCTTATCAATTAATACATGAACCTATATATTCAGATATTTTAGATGACTTTCAAGGACCATTGTCAGGAATTTATACAGCTCTAAATAAATCTAAAAACAAAAAAGTTATAGTACTACCATGTGATGGGCCATTTATAAAAACAGAATATTTTCAAAAATTAATTTCAAGCAACAGTAAAAAAAGAATAAAAGTTGTTAAAACAGGGAGTCGTCTACAGCCGGTATACGCTTTACTCGACACTGATTTGGAAGATAACCTTAAAGATTTTCTTCTATCTGGAGAGAGAAAGATTGATAAATGGTATACTGCATGCAAATTTGATGAAATATTATTCAATGAAAATGATGAAATGTTCATAAATATTAATTCAAAAGATGATATTGAAAATAATAAACAATTAATAAAAGCAATCTATGGATAACAGGAAGATAGCTTGGTGTATTACTGGCTCGGGTCATTACTTAAAGGAGTCAATAGATTTGATGCTCACATTAGATAATGTTGATTTATATTTAAGTAAGGCAGGTGAAGAAGTATTAAAATGGTAT
Source organism: Gammaproteobacteria bacterium (assembly GCA_965656575.1). Lineage (GTDB taxonomy): Bacteria > Pseudomonadota > Gammaproteobacteria > CACLCV01. The sequence goes on along the minus strand of CBFHLA010000016.1, from coordinate 12,411 downwards.
AACTATGAGTTATCTGATTTCAAAAAAAAGAAGATTAAAATATTCAAAGATGTTACGTCAAGCTCATCTCCGGTTAGTCTTCTGTATGAATCTGTCTACAAGCTTGTTGTGATATCTCCAGCAACATCTAATACAATTGCTCTAATGGCTCAAGGTATATCAAATAATTTGGTAACAAATATGTTTGCACAAGCAGGAAAATGCGAGATACATTCACTGGTATTCGCCTGTGATACAGAACCTGTTGTCATAACGCAAGCACCTAAGAAATTAGTTACGCTCTACCCAAGAAAAATTGATTTAAAAAATTATAATGCCCTAAGAAAATTTGAAAATGTTACTGTAGTTGACAATGTTAGCTCTTTAAAAAAATCTCTCAAAAGATTAATTAAATGAAAAGCATATTGTTTATAACAGGAAAGCTAGCTGAAAAAGGCCTTAAAACTGTCATTGAAGCCATAGACGATAAAAGTTTTACATATGAAATAAGAAATTTAAATGTCAACGTTGCTGCATTACTTACTACCGATATGATTGAACGTAGAATTGGTGATGTAAGTTCATTTGATGAAATAATTATTCCAGGTAGGGTTAGAGGAAATCTTGATGAGCTTGAAAAGAATATCAATAAGAAAGTTACAAGAGGTCCAGACGAATTAAAAGATTTGCCAACACTTTTTGGTGAAAAACCAGTAAAATATGATTTATCAAAATTCGAAACTTCAATATTCGGAGAAATTACTGATGCTTTAAATATGACCGTTGAGGAGGTGATATCAAGAGCAGAATATTTTAGATTAGAAGGTGCTGATGTTATTGATATTGGATGTCTTCCTAATAAAAAGTTCCCTCATCTTGAAGAAATTGTACAAGAACTTAAAAACAGAAATTTCTATGTAAGTATAGACTCCCATAATACTGATGAACTCATAAGAGGATCTAAAGCTGGAGCAGATTATCTCTTAAGCATTAAAGATGAGTCTTATCATATTTTAGAAAATTTAGACTCATATCCGGTATTAATTCCGTCAGATGGTGATATGAAAAAGTTTTATAGTCTTATTGATAGAGCAATTCTAGATAAACTTACATTCATCGCAGATCCTATTCTAGATCCCATATCTTATGGTTTTACAAAGAGTATAGAAAGATATATACATCTAAGAGAAAAATATCCTCACATTCATATAATGATTGGTATAGGTAATATAACAGAACTTACACATGCAGATACAACTGGTATTAATATGGTGATGTTAGGTATAGTAGAGGAACTCAAGTTAAATCATATTCTTACTACTCAAGTCAGTAGACATTGCAGAACTGTAATAAGAGAAACTGACCTTGCAAGAAGAATTATTCATGCAGCTTCACAAAATAATATTACACCCAAACATATAAATGATGGTTTATTGATTAACCATGGACATAAGGATTATGCATTTAATTCCGACGAACTATTGGATATGAAAAGTAGTATTAAAGATAAAAACTATCGGATTTATGTAAATAATGATGGCGTTCATTTATTTAATAAAAATATATATAAGGTTTTTTCAGACCCTTATGATTTCTATGAGTTTCTTGATGTTAATGAAGATTCTGGGCATGCTTTCTACCTAGGTATTGAACTAGCTAGAGCTCAAATTGCACATCAATTAAAAAAAGAATATGCTCAAGATGAAGAGTTAGATTGGGGTTGTTTAATAGATAAAAAAGCTGATAACATGCTTAAGTCAAAAGAGCTTGGACCGACATTTAAGAAAAAAAAATGATTCACGAAGTAATAGTAACAACAATTAATAAAGAAAAAATAGTGCATATAGCTCCAATGGGAATAAAGATTTTTAATGAACAGAAAAAGAAATATGTTCAAATTTCACCATTTAGACCTTCACAAACTTTGGAGAATTTATTAGAAACAAATATTGCTACTATTAATTTTATAGATAATGTTAAAGTTTTCTCAGGCATAGTTACTAAAGAAAAGAAAGATTGGGAGCTAAGCCCGTTATTAAATAACTATGTACCATATCTTGAAGAAACGAATACGCACATGAATGTTGTTGTAGATAATATTAAAGATGATTCAGTAAGGCCTAAAATAAAATGCGAAGTAATAAAAGAGGAAATTCATAGGCCATTCTTAGGTTTCAATAGAGCCCAGTTTTCTGTTATTGAGCTTGCTGTTTTATCAACGAGACTAGGTCTAATAAATGATGATAAAGTCAGAAATGAATTAGAATATTTAAAGATAGGAATTGATAAGACAGCCGGCGATAATGAAAAAGAAGCTTGGAACTGGATTGAAAAAAAAATAAAGAAGTATTTTAAAGATAATGATTAAAACTTTAGGTAGTATTAAAAATATAGATGAGGCTCAAGCTTTATCAAATCTTACTTTTGATATAGTAGATATTAAAAATGTTGATGATGGTGCTTTAGGTTATGTTGGAAATAAACAGATTGAACTTATATCAAATAAAATAGCTAATAAAGATATTAGTGTTACAGCTGGTAATCATATTCATCCAAATATCATAGAGGTTGAAAACAGACTAAGTTTTCTCTGCTCCAAAGGAATTAAGTTTATGAAGATTGGAATATTTAGTATGGATTATCTAGATCAACATATAATTTTTTTAAAAAAAGCATCTAGTTATAATATTCAAACTGTTGGTGTAATCTTTGCAGATAAAAACTTGTGTATGGATGACATTTATAATGTATGTAAACTTGATTATGATGGTTTAATGATTGATACAGAAACTAAATCTGAAAATTCTACACTTGATATACTAAGCGCTGATTTTATAACTACTTTTATTCAAGAATGTCATAAAGAAAATAAGTTTTCTGGAATATCCGGATCAATTAATCAGGATAATATTGAATATGCGATGCAATTTAAATCAGATTTTATTGGATTTAGAGGAGCGCTATGCAATTCCTCACAAAGAAAATACATAGAGATTAAAAAATGTAATAGCTTGTTGAAAAGAGTAAAGGATATTAATCAGAAAATATATCAAGAAGCGGTTTAACTTTAGAAATAGTCTCATTATATTCACTTTTAACATCTGAATCAGCCACAATTCCTCCTCCTCCCCAGAAATATAAGTTATTATCAACTGCAAGCATAGTTCTTATCGAAATATTTAGATCAACTTTTTCATCAAAACTTATATACCCAATGCTGCCACAATAGACAGAGCGATTATTTGGTTCTAGCTCATCTATAATCTGCATAGATCTTAGTTTAGGTGCACCTGTAATAGAACCACCTGGAAATGCATCCTTTATAAGATTGTAGATACTTGATGCTTCATCTACTTCACCTGTAATAGTACTTACTAGATGATGTACGTTTGCAAATGTTTCAATTTCAAATAACTTGTCCACCTTAATAGATCCATTTTTACAGTTTATACCTAAATCGTTCCTTAACAGATCTACAATCATCAAGTTTTCAGCTCTATCTTTATCTGACGTTTTAAGTTCATGAATATTAATTTTATCAATTTCTGGATTCTTTGACCTAGGTCTTGTGCCTTTAATAGGCTTTGTTTCAACGATATTATTTTGAATAGACAAAAATCGTTCTGGTGAAAATGAAAGTATCTTACCAAAAGGATAATTCATGTATGCGGAATAAGGAGACGCAAATGACGAATTCAATAGTTCATACATAGAGTATTCATCACCCTCGTAACCTAGACTGAATCTTTGAGCTAGATTAACTTGATAGCAATCACCTTCAGTAATATAACTTAATATTTTTTTTATTTTAGATTTATATAGATCATAAGTCATATTAGATTCACAGCTTGATATACTCTTAAAGTTTCTGAAATGGCTTAATTCTTTATCGGTAAATTTATGATTAATTATTTTATTCACAATTTCATTTTTCTTGTGATATAGAATAAATGATTTCTTTTTTAAGTGATCATAAGTAATACACCAATCATAAATACCAAAAGCTACTAGTGGAAAGTTGAAGCACTTAATATTTTTAGTTTCAATATTATGTAGTTCATTACCATAATCATAGGACATAAAGCCTATTGCACCTCCACAAAATGGTATTTCTTCATGAGAAGTGCATTGATTCTTTTTTATGATATTCTGGATTTTTGTGAATATATTATCTTTATTTATGTTAGAGCCCCTATCAGTATGCTCTAGAATAATTTTTTCAATTGGATTAGAGGTTAATATGTCATATCTTTGATCTGAATATTTTTCATAATTGCTATTTAAAAATATAGACCAATCATTATTTTTGATAATATCAAAATACATCATAGCAGGAATTGAATAATCTAAATCTTTAATATGGAAGTTCATTTGTTTAATCTACACATTACATAAGACGGATAAATCCTAGCTAGAGCAGCGCCACCCTTAATCTCTGACTCTAATATATCATTAATACCTAGATAGGATAGTTTTTCCTTCTTACTTATATTAGATATAATTTCATGCCCTAAGCCAAGACCTATAATTTTTACATTTTTTTTATCAGGGAAATATTTAGTCATATGATAAATGATATGAGACTTAATTAATTCAATTTGACTATTATATATCTGACTAGCCAAATATTTAATTAAGTTTATTTTATTTTTGGAATAATCAAAACCAAATGATCTTGATACTCTTTTGAAGGCATTAGTTTTATTATTCAAAGTACCATCTGCAGTTTTAGAGTAGATATCTTTTATTTTTAGTGTACCCAAAATGATATTTATATCTGACATCAATGAAAATTGCTCAGGGATTATTTTATATATCTTTCCGTTATAATTTATTTCATTAATATTTGAATAAATAGGTGTTCTTGCGCATCCACTATAAAGCAGTTCATTGGTTTGTAAACCAGAAAGATCTGATGTTCTTTTATTTTTAATATTTCCATTTTTGATAATTATAAAATCACATGTAGTTGATCCATAATCAATAGCAATAATATTTGAATACCTATTTGATAAATAAAGAGCAGTCGAGTACCAATTATACGATCCTATGTTACTCAATAGAGATTTTGTAATAAATTTCGGTTTTATGAAACCGTCACGAGTAAATATATAAGATGTACATCTACTTTCAATAATTTGTTGTATTATAAATTTAACTCCAAAATCTCTAGTATCGAAACAATCGCACATCTCTGCAGACATTGTGAAATAGTTACTTATAGCAAATTTTCTTTTCTTATAAAGAGTATTCACTTTGCTGATTATATTTTTAAGTTTTTTATAATCGTGCCAAAAATCGAATGGAAGTATGTCATACCAGATTAATTTTGAATCATCTGACTCAACGCAGTATTTTATATGTGCACCACCAATATCCCAGCCAATTGATATTTTTTTTAAACTTTTATATTGCATATTCTGCCAACTTGCTCATTTATATTGCTATTAGTATAGTTGAGTATATGATTATTCTTACATTTCTCTATTAATGCCATGGAAGTAGTAAATCTTGGATTAATTTCTATAAGAAATATCTTATTTTTATTAAAAATAAAATCAAATCCTATGAATCCTCTTAGGCCCGGAATAGCATTCAAAATGTCATCTATAAATTTATAAATCATATTATTAAAAGATGGATGTATATTAACATCTATAGAATTTAGCTTGAGACTTGTATTTTTCCTTGATATGTGTTGATGATTTATAGATATTAATTTATAACCAGAATCTTGAATATAGAGGTTGGCACTATATGATTTTCCAGGAATATAATTCTCGTAAATCATATTTGATGATTTTCTTGTAAGTGTATTACTTATTATCGAAACATTATTACTTCCACATCCATATCTATCTTTAGATATAAATTTATTATTTTTAGTGTTTGATGAATATGAATCAGGATTAAGAATCATATATCGATTACAAATATCTTTAAGCATGAGCTTATCACTGGCTATTAATAATGATTTATTATCAGATATATGAATATTAGTAATTTTTTTTTGTCTTATTTTCTTCACATAATTAAATAAGATTAAATCTATTTCTGGACATATTGGCAAAAAATAATCATATTCATTTATAAAATTACTATCAAATATTATATCTTTATTATCAGGTGAAACTAAAATAGCATTATTATTATTTTTGTATTCATGTCGATAATCACAAAAAAAATGAACAGTATTATTCGATTCTTGTATTAAAGAATCTAAGATGGTATTCGCTTCGTTTATTAAACTATAATTAAGTTTATTTTCAATCAAACCTCCACCTGTAATATACTCAAAAATAAGAATTTTTTTCATGATGGATATTATACCTGCAATTGATATAAAAAATGGCAAAGTTGTAAAAGCTTTAAAGGGCAATAGAGAGAATTATCAAGCTATTAGCAGTACTAGAGGTTTTACTTCTAACCCATTTACATACATCAAAAAAATGATTGATAAATTTCATCCAAAGATCATCTATATTGCTGATATTAATTCATTGTCTAAAGATGGTGATAATATTGATTTACTAGTGGAAATTGTTAATCAAAATAAAAATCGCGTTTTTTGGATTGATATTGGAGGTAAATTTGATAGAAGATTAAATAAAAATAATATTGTTCCTATATTATGTAGTGAAAATTGTTCCATGATAAAAAATATCAACTATATTTTTAGGAACTATATACATTCATATGATTATAAAGATAAGCCATTGGGAATTGAGGTATTTCAAAGATTACAATCCTCCTATAAAAATAAAGTAATATTTATGAATATTTCAGATGTAGGAGGTAACCATGGACCAAATTATAAATACATTCGCTCTATTCATAAAAAATCATCAATAAAATATTATATTGGTGGTGGAGTCAAATCAGTATTAGATATAAATAAGCTTCAGAAGATGGGATTCAGCGGAGTATTAGTTTCGTCAATATTGTTTAAAAATTATACGAGTACATACTTAATAAAAAAAAGAGCTGGCAATAAGCCAGCTCTCTCTCTTGAATAATCAAAAAGATTATTTTTCAAATGGGTGTTCTGTAGCTTTTTTAGCAACAACATCTTGTGCTTTGGGCTCACCACTTATAGCGTTTTTGATAGCCATTTTCACAGCTTCAAAATTATAATCATAGATACGTTTATTATCATCAGCGTCCCAATGAATAAATACACCTACGCAGATGAAAATATCATCAGCTTCATCAGCTGGAATTGTTCCATCTTCAACGCATTCAGTTACTGCTCTTGCAACAGCTGCTTGAGCTGGTCCGAACATTTGAACTGCTTGTTTAGCACCTTTAATAGTTACTTTGTTAAACATAGCTGTTGCTGGTTTACATAGTAAGTTAGGTGAAACTACAGCTAATAAAGAGGTAAAACCATCTTTGTTGTTACATAATGTATTACAAAATGCATCTTCTACTGCAGAACCACGTGGTCCCATTAATAAGTCGATATGTGAAATCTCGTTATCACCACCTTCGGTTACAACTAGAGCTTCACCAACTAATACTTTGTCGACTACTGCCATTATTTATCTCCTATATTTATGTTTATTAATAAACGGACACAAATTTATTATTTTGGTAATCCAATAAAATAATCATATATCATTATTGAAACAACCAATAAATCTGCTGTTGTCCCCGGATTAACTCGAGCCATTTTGTAATGATTATCAAGAGACATTAGTTTTTTACCCCAAGACTCAAGTCGAGCATCCCCGTCTAGTATTTTTATCAAATCAGAGGCCTCATTGCTAGTCTTTTTTGCAAATTTATCATCATATTTACGACATATATGAGAATCTGGGTACTTTTCTAGAGTTTTAAGAAAAGTATAAGAAATAGATAATTTTATATCCTTTATTCTATTAATAGACATAATTAGAGTAGGCAAAATAAATTCAAATATATCATCAAAAAAGCATGCATATTGTTTTGAGATCATATCGTATGAGGATGATATTTTCATAATATTGTACAATGATATATTTGGTTTTGAATCTACATCATATTCATCTTGAACATTTAGCCCGCCAGGGTTTGCAAGAGAAATAGCGTTACATATCTTAAAAACATCATCACGTGAAGATGTTAATACACATTCTTTAATGGCATCTTTAACAAGATTGTCTTTGTTAAGTGACAGACTATGTGAAAGAAGTGAACAAAGTAGAATAATGCCAAGATTAGTATTTTTATGGACTTCTTCCTTTGTAGACTTAATACACTTTAATATTTTGTCTCCTAGACCTAGATTTGGCGAGGTGATAATTTTAGATGTAGCTTTATAGCTAGTTATAAAGTCATCGCATTCAGTATCATGATGACCAGAAAATATATTTACATTGCCAGGCTTGATACTCTCCACATCAAGTCTACAGGCTTTTAAATATGATGATTCAAGTTTGTTTGTTTGATAATTAATTTTTAAATTTGAAATATTTATACTTTTATAAGTCATATTAATTAAATAGGGTCTCAACAAATTGATCAGCAATATTATCAGATTCTACATCCTGTAGACCGCGCCAAGCAGGAATGCTATTAACCTCAATGACATAATATTTGTTCTCATAATGCATGATATCAACGCCGCAAAAACTCATATTCAATAACTCACTAGTTTTTAACGCTAGATTGATTATTTTAGGATGTAAGTATTCTTTTTTACACAAAGCACCTTTAGAAATATTATTTATAAATGTATTACCATATCGCGTCATATAAAAGAGCTTATGTTTATTATGTCCTCTGATTATCAATACTCTGTAATCATGATTTATTTTATTCTCTAGATAGTCTTGAAAATAATATATATTCGTTAAGTTATCTGTTTTTTTGATTTTTGATGAAGCTTTTAATAGTTTAATATTATCTCCCTGTGAGCCAAATAATGGTTTATAGACTAGTTTGCGTTTTTTTGAGTATTTTTCTATAAATTTTTGTGCTTTTTCGTATCCTCTATAAACATATGTAACGGGAGTATCTACTTTGTTTTCAGATAAAAAATATGAGGTATAAAGCTTATCGACTGTTTTCTCAATTTGCACTGCAGTATTAAATACTTTAGAACCCATGGCTTCAAATATTTTTAAAATATTCAGATAATACGTTATTTCTTCTAGTGAACCACCAGGAATAAATCTAACTATTACATAATCAAAATAAGGAAGAGGTTTCTCATCAAATAACAGTGAAGCTTTGTTATTCTCTAGAGTAAGGCTTATTTCAGATAAGCATGCAGAAAAGACAGTATGATTGATTTTACTTAATGATTTTTTAAGTTGTTGAAAATGCCATCCTTCCTTTTCGGTAAGAATAAGAGTTTTACTCATTTATTAAATGAATCATCCATTAATGATAAGTCAATTTTACCAGATGAATAAGATTTACCTGTCTGTAGACTAGAGACAATAACTTTAGCTGGACTAAAAAGCATTTTATCTATTTTATAAAAATCATATTTATATTCTTTAAACACATCTGAGAAAGGTTTTCCATAATCACTAGATGTACTGCTTGGCAATCTTTTGGCTAACTCCTCAGCATCATCATTTGGAGTATCTACATATAAATGTACAAGTCCACCATAGAGAATTGCATCATTTGTTCTGCCCATACCTATCAGAAAGTCTGGCGCAGGTGGTGGTAATGGTGCTGAACCAAAACCATCGACAACCTTATCTATAGGAAATCCTAATTCATGAACTTTATGCAATCCAACCTCCAGCACTCTTCCTACCACTTGGGTCGTTCCACATAAAGAACGAGTTGGAGTAAGAATAACAGTAAGATTCTTTTCTGAAATATTACAATCATTTACAATTTTATCAATAATCTCTTGTGGAGGATTCTGATCAACTTCAAGAACAACAACAGTAGAGAAGAATTTATCTTCATAGTTAATGTCTTTAAATATTTCTTCTTTACCTGCTAGAGCTCGACATGGCCCGGATCCTAAAGCAGAGAAATTATCATCATTTTGAACAAAAGACAGTGACCAGCCAGCATATTGGCTTCCTAAACATGATAAAACAGGATCTGTGCTATGCACATGAATTGATAAAGGCCAATTAGGATTATTGTTAGTCATTGATAAACTTACCGAACCAAGACCTCCCATACAAATTTCAGTAATAATTCTTCCTGCTTCTAGGCAACCTCTAACTTTAATGCCAGCATCTATAATCTTAGCTCCGCCCTCAGATTCAGAAATACTTAAATTAAGTTTTTCATGAGACTCTATAAGCTGTTCAACAAGAGGTTTTACTTGTTTATTTATACTGATTGAATTATTCATATTCTAGCTGTGTATTATAACAGTCAATTATTTCCATAACACTGTTAATTCTAACTTTTACTTCATCCAAGAGATTATTTTGTTTATTAGAATGAATATTAACGGTAAATATAGGTGCATCTTTCTTAATTAGCACTCCAATTTTTGGAGAGTCAGATATGTCATTGATATATCTAATAGATTCATCAATAATTATATCCTTTTTAGCATAAAAAATTACATAGGCGTAAGAATGATTATTAGATAGAGAATAATCATCAGAGATACCAAGATGATTATACATCAGATTATTATATCTTCTTTTATACAATCTATAAGATGATGATAATCTGGGATTAAAATCAAGTAGAAATATTTTGTTATCATAGATTTTAAAATCTATGCTGCAATATCCAGATAAATTATAAAAGTTTACTAGAGAGTTTAGCCATTTATGAGGAAATTTTATTTCAATATTATGGTCATCAATAGTCATAGCTCCTGAATGCAAAAAAGGAAATTTAGTATTATCTTTTATCAAAAGTAGCTGGTTATAACCTAGTACTTTGAATTTATTATACTGAGCAATAAAAGATACAGAGTATGTTTTCCCCGGTATATATTTTTGAAAATATGAATCTTTAGACTGAATACTATTTCCGACGCCTATACCGCCTGAACTATTATATTTTTTGCTAATGAATTTATAATGATAATCTTCAGATAATTCAGGTAGATTTATTTTATCAGTTAATAATTCCTTATTCAGGTTATAAATATTACTAAGAAAATGAAAGTTGGGAAATGAATTTCCTATTATGGGAAAGTTATTATCTAAATATCTGCGTATTTCTGATTTGTCTTCTAATCCAGAGCCATAAATTACATTTGTAGACTTATTGACTCCCTTAGAGTTTAAAAATTGTTTAAAGTCATTCAATGATTTTAAATAGTTCTTTTCTTGTGAGTAGGGATCAATGTAAATTACTTGTTCAGAAACATTAATTAAATCATCATGGTACTCTTGATGCCCATTAGAAATTAATAAAACTTTTTTAAACGCTTTTTTGAGCAAATTTAAATGCATCTTCAAAGTCTAAATAGACTGGCTTATCAGATGTATACATTAGTTTAAGACACTCGTGTTGAGATTTATACTTAACGTTTCCAATGGCTAAGGCGCCTATTCCTCTGCATTTACTTGGAGATGCCTCCATTATCTTTCCGCTGTCCATTACATCAACTCCAGCTATACCAGATGGAGGGACCGCGTTTGTATCAGCACAAATTTTGAGATTATCGCTTGATTTAACATGATCATCTGTCATTAACTGGATTCCGGCAGCTCCAGTATTAAGTACTATGTCTGCATCTTTAAGATATGTCTGTTTGTCTGCATCTACACCAGGACTGACATTTTTTGATTGGTATCTATCATTGCAAATAGCAGAAATCTTTTCAGCCTTTTCCATACTACGTCCTACTAGTGTAACGTTAGCGCCTGCTTTAGCACAAATTACTGCCGATGCGACACCTACAGGACCAGTTCCTCCTAAAATAACTACATTAGATTTATCTAGACCTTGATTGAATCCGTCATTAAGATGTTTCTCAGTAAGCGCAACCATTCCAGCTGCTGTTGTAAACGCTCCGCTCGGATCAGCGAATACAGATACCTCAAATGGAGGTACCATATGTTTCTTAGCTTCTTGAATCATATCCATTGCTTCATGCGTATCTCTTCCTCCGAAGAATATTCCTGTTCTTTTTAATCCGGATGGAGATCTTGAAAATATAGCATCTTGCACAAGTGCCTGGATCTCAGACTGTTCTACTCCTGTATAGGGAATGATATTAGTCCAACCTGCATCATGTGCCATATTTACATCAAATGGACTTGCATTTTTCTCTGATGTTATAAGATGTAAAATATGTGGTTTTTCCATGAATATCTCCTATGTGTAAGTTAGCTTACGCTTATTATTTTTAGCTGATACGATGCTATATGACACGTTATTATACATACTTATCGTCTTATCTAAAATAGGTAAAATTTCATTTATGTCATCTTTAGGGTCGATAAACATGTAGCTTGTAGGTCCCCATGAGCTTTGTCCAGAACCAACATTAAAAAATTTAGA
>CBFHLA010000015.1:0-17542 GCA_965656575.1 Gammaproteobacteria bacterium | reverse complement strand
GGTGTTTTCTGAGTTGGGAAGATGGAGAAAAATTAAAAATATCAGACCAAAAACTTTGATCGCTGTGGGAGGTTGTGTAGCTTCACAAGAGGGAAAAAATATACGTAGTAGGGCGCCAGAAGTTGATATAGTGTTTGGACCACAGACATTGCATCGTTTACCTAAAATGATAGGAGATGTTCTTGAAAAAGAATATAAACCTATTGATGTATCTTTTCCTTTAATAGAAAAGTTCGATTACTTGCCACAATCTAATTCATCTAGCGTATGTGCTTATGTATCAATTATGGAGGGATGTAGTAAGTATTGTACCTTTTGTGTTGTTCCATATACTCGTGGCGAGGAAGTAAGTAGAACATTAGATGAAATTATTTTTGAAATATCTTGTCTTGTAAAAAATGGCGTTAAAGAAATAATATTACTTGGACAGAATGTGAATGCATATAAAGGAATAAGATTAAAAGATAATAAATCAATAAATTTTTCAGAGCTTATTAGATATGTTTCAAATATAAGAGGTGTTCAAAGAATTAGACACACGACATCTCACCCCATAGATTTCACCGACGACCTAATTGAGGAATATAGAAATAAAAAGTTATGCAGCAATCTTCATTTACCCGTGCAATCAGGATCTGATTTTATTTTGTCAAGAATGAAACGTAAACACACTACGCTTGAGTATAAAGAAATGATAAGAAAAGTAAGGTCAGTAAGACCTGATATTAGTATAACGTCAGATTTTATTGTTGGATACCCAGGGGAAACTAAGCATTATTTTGAAGAGACCATAAATCTTATTGATGAAGTTGGTTTTGATGATGGTTATAGTTTTATTTATAGTAAAAGACCTGGAACACCAGCTGCTTATGAAGGCGATGATGTTCCTTTAAGCATAAAAAAGGAAAGATTATCAGTTGTACAAGATATCATTAGAAAAAAATCTAGAGAGTATCTAGAAAAATTAATTAATACCAAACAAGAGGTATTAGTTGAAGGCGAATCGAAGAAAAAATCTGGTGAACTTTTTGGGAGAACATTTACAAATAAAATTGTTCATTTTAAGGCACCAAAGTCATTCGTAGGAAAGACAATTCAATTGGATATTCTAAGCGCAAACAGAAGTTCTTTAATTGGAAGAATATAACTATATGAGAGTAAATAAAAAAAATACAAATCAACATATTAAGCTAGAACCAATAGATAATGACCGACTAATTAATCTATGTGGACTTCTGGATAAAAATATAAGGCAGATAGAATCATTTTTTGATGTTGAAATATCAAATCGTGGTAATTCATTCAAGATAACAGGTGGAAATGATAACGTAGCAAGTACCTCTAACTTTATCGAAAAAATATATGATCTTTCTGAAAAAGAAGAGATTACTCCTAAGCAACTTCACTTGTATCTTAATAATTCTAGTGAATTTTTATCTGCTAATAATGAAAGTAGCAAGACAGATTTAAATTTAAAAAAAAATACTATTAAACCAAAATCTAATAATCAAAAAAAGTTTATTGAAACCATCAGAAAAAATACTATAACCTTTGGTATTGGGGCTGCGGGAACAGGTAAAACATTTCTTGCAGTTGCATGCGCAGTGGATGCATTGGAACACGGAGAAGTTAAAAAAATTGTTCTTGTTAGACCAGCCATAGAAGCAGGTGAAAAGCTTGGATTTTTACCGGGCGATCTTGCAGAGAAAATTGATCCATATTTACAACCTTTATATGATTCATTGTATGAATGCTTGGGATTTGAGAATGTTAATAAGTTACTAGAAAAAAATATAATTGAAATAGCTCCACTTGCATATATGAGAGGGAGGACCTTAAACGATGCATTTATTATATTAGATGAAGCGCAGAACACTACTATATCTCAAATGCAAATGTTTCTTACGAGAATAGGCTACGGTTCCTCTACTGTAGTTACGGGCGATGTAAGTCAAATTGACTTACCACGCGAGGCTCAATCAGGCCTTAAAGACTGTCTTGAGTTTATTTTAAGCATCAAAGAAATTGATGCGGTGCACTTTGAACCAAAAGATGTGATGAGACATAAAATTGTCACATCGATAATTAATGAATATGAAAAAAGAAAAAAAAATAAAAATTAATTACATAACGTATATTAAAAATCATTACATACCTACCACAGTTAATATGAAGAAATGGATATTAAAAAGTCTTTTAGCAGAGCTGCCCTCTCAGATTAATATAATTTTCGCTGGGAAAAAAAGAATAAGAACATTGAATAATAAGTACTTGAATAATGATTATCCAACAAACGTACTTACTTTTCCTAACAATGATTCTGAATTATTGTCTGGCGATATAGTCTTATGTCCAGAAATTATTAACTATGAATCTAAAAAATATGAATTATCTACAAATTTACGTTGGGCACATATGATTATACATTCGATGCTTCATCTTCAAGGATATGATCATAAAATAAAAAAAGATCGTTTATGCATGGAAAGCATAGAAGTTAAAATATTACATGATATGAACTATGGCAATCCTTATGAAAGAATCTAAAGATATTTCATGGATTAATAGAATTAAGGATCTTTTGGTAGACAACCCAAAAGACAAAAAAGATCTTATATCATTACTTGAAACAGCTGCAATGGATAATCTTATAACACAAGATTCTTACCAGATGATATTAGGTGTATTCAGCGTATCAGAAATACCAGTCAGAGAGATAATGATTCCAAGGCCACATATGATAGCCATTGATGTAAATGATGAGTTAAATACAGTAATTACAAAAGTTATAAAATCTGGACATTCCAGGTTTCCTGTAATCAACGGTAAGCTTGATGAGATCATAGGAATACTTCATGCAAAAGATTTGCTAAAAAACCAAATCAATACGGTAGATGACTTTGACCTCCATGATTATATGAGGCCGGCAACTTTTATACCTGAAAGTAAAAGATTGAACGTACTGCTAAATGATTTTAAAGCAAGCAGGAATCATATTGCTATTGTTATTGATGAACATAGTAATGTGTCTGGACTAGTTACTCTTGAGGACTTGATTGAAGAAATAATTGGTGAAATAGACGATGAACATGATGTGTCCTCAAAACAGTTCATAATTCAGCAGGCTTCAAATAAATATATTATTGATGCGCTACTTACTCTAGATGACTTTAATGAAAGGTATAGAGCATCACTTATAGACGAAGACATAGAAACTATAGGCGGTTTTCTCATAAACAAATTTGAGAGAGTTCCTAAAAAACAAGAAATCATTGAAATTAATAATTTAATTTTTACTGTTCTATCGGCAGATTCTAAAAAAATTAATAGAGTACAGTTAGTAATTAAAAAAGATAATACCACCACTTGAATTATCTCTACTTATTAATTTCAGCTCTTACTTATATAGCGGCATTTTCGCCATTCAATTTTAAAATATTAATTTTTTTATCCTTGATAATGTTTCTAATGAGTATAGAAAAAACTTCAATGAGAAAGAAAATAATATATTCATTCATTTATTTCTTCTTTATACATATTATTGGCATTTCGTGGATCAATATTAGTTTAATTTCTTATGGGTCTATGAATATTTTTAGCAGTTTTATTGTCACATTTATTTTGATAATAATAATAAGTGCGCCATATGCATTGATAGGTTTCTTCCACAAATCTATACAGAATAATGGTTTTTATAATTTAAATATAATTGCTCTTGCTTTTTTATTGGCTGATTATATTAAATCAATAATTCTAGGTGGCTTTCCATGGCTCTTGATTGGGCATTCTCAAAACTCTACTATCTTTAATTATATATATCCAATCTTGGGTAGTTACTTTGTTACTTACTTATGTGTTTTTATCAGTGCTTTTTTATATAAAACCTTCATTAAACAGGATAAAAAATATATATACTTCTCATCTATTTTTCTTATAGCCTATTTATTATTTCCAGAAAGTATTAAATATCATGAAGAATCCAGCGAAAATAAAATTAGCTATTCAATTTATCAACCGAACATTTACCCGAATCAATCATATAACCCTAAAGAGTATAAAAAAATATCCCAAAAATATATAAATTATATTAGGAAGAAAGATTCGACTGATATCACAATTCTACCTGAAACAATAACCCCTTATGTTCTTATGAGAAATAATGAATTACTTAGAGAAATCATTGCATCATCTAATGATAAAAAAATTATTATTGCTGGCTTCTTTACTCAATCAAAAGATGATATCCATAATAGTATGGTCGTTTTCTCAGACAGTATTGCATTATATAATAAACGTAAACTAGTACCATTCGGCGAATATACACCATGGTACGACACCCTCATAAAGTTATCTCAATCACTCGCTATACCTTTGTCAAATATTACACATGGCTCTGATGAACAAGATGAAATCTATGTAAAAGGATTAAAAATAATACCAATTATTTGTTTTGAAAGTACATTCCCAAATATTATTGAATCCAGTATAAGAAATGAAATCATCATTAATATTAGTAATGATAGTTGGTTTGGTGAGAGTCTTGCTCCTTATCAGCACCTTCAAATAACACAAATAAGAGCTTTAGAGTTTAATAGATATATTTTGAGAGCAACAAACACTGGTATAAGTGCTGTAATTAATAATAATGGAGTTATTATTGATCAAATTTCCAATAATAGTGAAGGAGAGATGAATGGATTTGCTCATGTTGGACATAATAAGTCAATATATTCTCAATTTGGTGATCTAGGCATTTTGATGTTACTATTTTTGTCACTACTTTTTAAGTTATATAAAAAACCGAAGAGACTATGAACAAAGATTATCATCCATCTAGTATCGAAAAGGCTGTTCAATCCATATGGAGAAAAACAGAACCTGAAAAGAACAAGCTTCTAAATTCTAAAAATAAATATTATGTGCTTAGCATGTTTCCTTATCCAAGTGGCAAACTTCATATCGGTCATGTAAGAAATTATACAATTGGAGATGTAATATCAAGGTCTAATAAAATGTTAGGCAAAAATGTATTTCAACCGATGGGCTGGGATGCTTTTGGCTTACCTGCAGAGAATGCTGCCATTAAAAATAATGTTCATCCAGAAGAATGGACTAAAAAAAATATTAATCATATGAGAGAACAACTTCAAAATATCGGTATTTTATATGATTGGCAAAACGAGCTATCTACAGCCGATCCAGAATATTTCCGTTGGGAACAGTGGTTCTTTATTAAGCTTTTAAAGAAAGGGCTTGTTTACAGGAAGTTATCAGAGGTAAATTGGGATCCTGTTGATCAAACAGTACTGGCAAATGAGCAAGTTATTGATGGAAAAGGATGGAGATCAGGAGCAAAAGTAGAAAGAAAAGAAATACCCCAATGGTTTTTGAAGATAACAGAGTATGCAGATGTATTATTGAGTGATCTTGATAAACTCTCTGGATGGCCTGAATCAGTTAAATTAATGCAAAAGAATTGGATTGGAAAATCAAAAGGATTGAATATAAATTTTGAATCATGTAATCATGATTATCTGTACACTGCATTTACAACAAGGCCTGATACTATCTTTGGAGTTTCATACATCGCTATTAGTATCAATCATCCATTAGCAAAAAGTCTCTCTGAGAGTAATAATTATATAAAAGAATTTATCAATAAGTATCAGTCATCAAAAGTATCAGAAGAAGCAATGGCAAAAATAGATAAAGATGGAATTTTTACGGACCAATATTGCTACCATCCTATTACAAAAAAGAAAATACCTATATGGATAGCAAATTATATAGTGGATGGATATGGCACAGGTGTAGTTATGGGCGTGCCGGCCCACGATACACGAGATTATGAGTTTGCAAAACAGTTTAACCTAGAGATTACCAGAGTTATTGCAAGTGAAAATAAAAAATCTGACTTACCTTTTCTAGATCAAGGGACGTTAATTAATTCTGATATGTTTAATGGAGTCAACTCTAAAGAAGCCTTCGATAAAATATCAGAATATTTTGTTAAAAATAAATTGGGGGAAGAAGTTACATCTTTTCGGTTACGCGATTGGGGAATATCAAGACAAAGATATTGGGGATGTCCTATTCCAGTATATTATCTCGATGATGGCACTGTACATCCAGTACCCGAAGAAGATTTACCTATCAAGCTTCCTAAAGACGTTGATCTTAGTGGTGAAGGTAATCCTCTTGATAAAAACGAAAAATGGAAAAACATTATTTGTCCTCGTACAGGAAAAAAAGCTACTAGAGAGACAGATACCTTCGATACATTTTTTGAGTCTTCTTGGTATTACCTAAGATTTTTAGATCCTAAGAACAAAGACGAAATATTCAATAAAAAATTAAAATCATGGCTGCCGGTTGATCAATATATTGGCGGTATAGAGCATGCTATTCTCCATCTTTTATATGCTAGGTTCTTTTTCAAACTACTTAAAGATGAGGGGTTAGTAGATAATGATGAACCATTCAATGCATTACTCTCACAAGGTATGGTTCTCAAAGATGGCGCTAAAATGTCAAAATCCAAAGGTAATACAGTTGATCCGGATATGATTATTAATAAATATGGCGCAGATACAATCAGATTCTTTATCTTATTTGCAGCTCCACCAGAGCAGAATCTAGAATGGTCTGACTCAGCTATTGAGGGAGGCTATAAGTTTCTTAAGAGATTTTGGAAATTATCTTATCTAGTCAAAACTTCTCATATAAATGAGAATACTTCAAATGATAATAATATATTAATTAAAATTAACAATACAATTAGTAAAGTCACAAAGGATATTTTTGAAAGAAAGTCTTATAACACTGCTATTGCAGCTATAATGGAACTATTTAATTTTATATCAAAAAACTTTGAAGCAAAAACTATGAGCAGTCATATTGCAACAAAGAGTATAGAGGCTATTGCTAAATTATTGTACCCAATAACACCCCATATATGTTACGCAGTTTTATCAGAATTTAATGAAGAGCAAGCATTGAACCCTGTATGGCCAAAAACCTTTGATACAGTTGATGAGATTCAGGAAGTTCAGATAATTATTCAAATTAATGGTAAACTGAGAAGTAGAATCGACATTAACGCTAAACACAGCAAAGAGGAAGTTATAAAGCTTGCTAAAGATAATTGTAAGGTGCAAGAGTACATAAAGGGCAAAGAAGTTGTCAAATTAATATATATCCCAAATAAACTGATTAATTTTGTAATTAAATGAAAATAATTAAATCTATATTCCTAGTAGCTTTTTTAATCACTTCCTTTAGTTCATGTGGCTACCAACTCAGAGGATCATTAGAAATAGATGGGTTACAAAACATAAAAGTTATTGCTAGCGATTCAAATAAAATAGCTATGTTGCTAGAGCAAAAAATACTCTCATATAAAAATGATAATAGTTTCTCTAACTCAGAGTATCCCGCAATTAAGATAAGTAATCTCAAGAGTTCAACTAGGCAACTTTCGGTTAATTCATCAGGGCGAGTAGATGAATATGAAATTAGTAAAAAACTAGACTACGAACTTATATTATCAGAAACAGAAATACTTAGAGGCTCGCTAATGGCAAGCGCATCCTATGATTTTAATGAATCGCAAATGCAAGGCACGAGAGAAAAAAAAATTATTGCTAACAATAGTATAGATCAGAGATTACTTAGGAAACTATTATTGAAAATAAAAGCAGCTCTTAAGCCTAAAACAAATTAATTGGTCTATATGGTTCCTCTCTTGATTGGTCATGATCAACCATGCGGTATTTCACAAAATCTTTTAAATTATCGAAACTAAAAAAAGGATTGCCACTAATTTCTTTTTCTAGAGTAGATTGTCTTGTAATAGAATAGTTATGCCCAGGCATAATGATAGTATCTTTATGGAAATTATTTTTAAGCATTTTCAAAGAGTTGAACATTTGTTCAGGATTTCCTCCATGTAAATCACATCTTCCGCATCCAAAAACGAAAAGGGTGTCACCTGCAATAAGTTTGTCATCAAATGTATAGCAACAAGAGCCTGGTGTATGTCCAGGTGTATGAATGGATTGAAGATGATTTTTTCCTAGAAATATTTCAGCTTGTGAATCTAACCGTATTAAGTTGTCATAAGTATTATTCCAAAAATCTGCTTCTAATTTATTTATATAAATAGGTATATCATATATCTCTAATAATTTATCAATAGAATTGACATGATCATGATGACTATGAGTCAGCAGAATACTAGTTAATTTAATGTGATTACTCTTAATAAACGTTAACACTGAATCTAGGTCCCACGCAGGATCAATTATAGCACCTTCTTTTGTTTTATTATCCCAAATGAGGTAGACGATATTTAGCATAGGTCCTACATCAAAAGTTTTTACTGATAAATTAGAATTATCTTGCATACAACATCATTATAATATAATTTGTACACTGATAATGACTGAAATTGTACTAAAACCTGAATTATTAAAAGGACTGCAGAAAGTCCTTGTTGAATATGAACCTAAAAATGAAGATCCTATTTTAGCTTCTCAATATCTATCAGCTGTGGTTGGTTCAATCATAGCAACAGCAGAAATTCCTAAAAAAGATAGAGATGATATTCTTAAACAGCTAATTGAATTCACTCAGTATGTTTATGATCAACAAACCGATACTCTTAAACAAGGGCAAACTTCTTCAGAAAAACCTAGTGAAGATGCTTACGGTAAGTGGACACCAGGATAAATTAGCTTAGAATATTGTCAATTAATCCCGGTCCTTTAAAAACTAAACCTGTGTATATCTGAATCAGATTAGCTCCAATATTTATTTTTTCTTTTGCAGACTGAGGAGAATCCACTCCACCTACACCTATGACAGTTTTATCTTTGGATATCTGATTACACACTTCTTTGAGTATATTATTTGATTGTTTAAATAATGGTCTACCACTAAGTCCTCCTTGTAAACTTTTATAAGATTCGTCTATTGATGACTTATCTATTGTAGTATTAGTACAGATTATGCCGTCAATATCATAAGAATTTATTAAATTTATGATTTCGCCAATATCTTCACTAGAAATATCAGGTGCAATTTTTATGACTAATGGTGTATGTTTTTTATAAACTTTTTTCAAGTTATCATGCAATCCTTTAATAGAATGAATAAACTCATTTATATTTTGTCCAGATTGGAGCTGTCTTAGATCCTTTGTATTTGGTGAAGATATATTCAAGGTAATATAATCTGCGATAGCATATGACTTTCTTAAACAATATTCATAATCTCTGAACGCATCTTTTATTTGCGTATTTGCGTTTTTACCTATATTAATACCTATCGGTATGTTGCGATTGAACTTTTTAATTTTGTCTATTGCATAATCAATTCCTTTATTATTAAAACCTAGGTGATTAATTATGGCTTCATCTTTGATTAGTCTAAAAATTCTTGGTTTTGGGTTTCCTGATTGAGGTTTTGGTGTTAGAGTTCCCACTTCTACATAGCCAAAACCTATGTTTGATATGAAATTTAAATAATCAGCATTTTTATCAAAGCCTGCAGCTAAACCTAGAGGATTATCAAACTCAATATTGAGCTGTTTAGTTTTGTTACTAATAATATTTTTGTGTAGCACGTTTCCTAAATAGCTCTTATAGATATATTCTAGAATAGGTAGTGAAACATCGTGAACTTTTTCAGGGTCGATTAGAAAAGCAATTTTTTTATAAAGTTGAAAAATTATATTGTTCAAAGTTTCTCTCAAAAGATAACAATAATCATTATCATAAGTACTATTCTAACAGAAAATTATTGACATATATGCTTTATAAATTTAGAATCATTCTAAATAATCATTTAGGAGAATATAATGAGTTTAAAAGGTTCAAAAACGGAACAAAATCTTAAAGATGCGTTTGCTGGAGAGTCACAAGCAAACAGAAGGTATTTATATTTTGCAGCAAAAGCTGATGTAGAAGGTCAAAATGATATTGCTACAGTTTTTCGTTCAACAGCAGAAGGTGAAACTGGACATGCTCACGGTCATTTAGAGTACTTAGAAAAAGAATGTGGCGATCCAGCTACTGGTGAACCGATTGGAGATAGTGTTCTAAATCTTAAAGCAGCTATCGCGGGTGAAACTCACGAGTATACTGATATGTATCCCGGCATGGCAAAAACCGCTAGAGATGAAGGTCATGATGAAATTGCAGACTGGTTTGAAACTTTAGCTAAAGCTGAAAGATCTCATGCAAACCGTTTTACAAAAGCATTAGAGTCAATATCTTAGACTAGAAAAGTTGTGGGTGTTTTTTAGAAAAAAAACGCCCACGAGTTATCTTATAAAAACAGGGAGAGAATATGAGCGCAGGACAGACGTCGAAAGTTGAGGGAGGATTAGAAAAACCAACTCGACATATTATAGATTGGAATAACCCAGATTTCCTTAATGAGGAAAAGTATGAAGATGAATTAAGAAGAGTAGCCGATGCGTGTCATGGCTGCAGAAGATGTGTAAGCCTGTGTAATTCGTTCCCAACGCTGTTTGATCTCATTGATGAATCAAAAACATTTGAAGTTGATGGGGTTGAATACAACGAATTTAGCTCAGTAATTGATCACTGCTACCTTTGTGATTTATGTTTCATGACGAAATGCCCTTATGTACCTCCACATGAATGGGAAATCGACTTTCCGCATTTAATGTTAAGAGGCAAGGCAATTAAAAATGCAAATAATAAAATATCACTCAGAGATAAAGTACTTACGTCAACAGATAATTTAGGTAAAATTTTCTCTAGAGCGCTAATCGCACCAATAGTAAATTTCTTTAACAAAATAAAATTATTTAGAAAAATTCTTAGTAAATCTTTTGGTATTCATATCAACGCTAAATTACCAAATTTTGTGTCTAAAACAGCAAAGCAGCTTGGTCTGCAGAGATACAATGGAGATCCTAATCTCAAGGTTGCTATTTTTACAACATGTTATCATAACTATAATGAACCAGGAGTTATAGAAGATTTTTACGACATACTAAAGCATAACAACATCACAGTTGATATAATTTCTGATGATAACTGCTGCGGTATGCCAAAGCTTGAGCTTGGAGATATAAAACTGGTTGAAAAGATGATGATGAAAAATCTTCCTGGATTTAAAAAATATGTTGACCAAGGCTATGTTATAATTGCGCCTATTCCATCGTGTGTATTGATGTACAAACAGGAATTACCGTTACTGTTCCCTGATAATAAAGATTTGGCAGCTGTTTCGAAAGCATTTAGAGACCCATTTGAATTTCTCAATTTCATGAATGATCAAGGAAAGCTAAAAAAAGATTTTACAAATAAGCTGGGTGATGTGTCTTATCAAGTGGCCTGTCATCAGAGGGTACAAAATATGGGAATGTTAACAAAGAAAGTCCTTGAACTTGTTCCTGGAACGAAAATCAACGCAATTGAAAAATGTTCTGGGCATGATGGAACTTATGGGGTAAAAGCCGAAACGCATGAAATAGCCATTAAAATTGCCAGGCCAATCACTAAGGAATTTAAAGCTTCCTCGTTTGATAGTTTTACAAGTGACTGCTCTCTAGCAGCTCACCATATTGAAAATTCTCTAGGTAATTTACAAGCTCCACAACATCCAATTACATTAATTAAAAAAGCATACGGAATAAAACAATGAAACTAAAAACAACAGATCTTCTGTCTCTTGAAGAGTATGATAATGAAAGAGATGCTATAAAAAAAGAATTAATTATTCATAAAAAGAATAGAACTGTATCTATTGGGGAACATATTGTTCTTATCTTTGAGGATTATTCTACAATTAAATATCAGGTCCAAGAAATGCTTAGGATAGAAAAGATATTTAATAAAAAAGAGATTCAAGAAGAGATTGATGCTTATAATCCACTAATACCGGATGGATCAAATTTTAAGGCAACGATGCTTATAATGTATCCTGATGTTGAAGAAAGAAAAATAATGTTATCTAAATTACATGACATTGAGAATAATATTTATCTAAATTGCGGTTCTAAGAAAATAGTCGCTCTAGCAGATGAAGACCTTGAAAGAAGTACTGATAACAAGACATCAGCAGTACATTTTTTAAGATTTGAACTTGATCAAACTGATATTACTGATTTTTTATCTAATGATCGTGTACTAGTTGGTGTTTCTCATGACGAATATACAGATGAAGTTGTCCTGTCTAAAGCAACAAAAGATAGTTTATCTAAAGATCTAAATACTAACTGAATTTATTTATTTCTAGCTTTTATTAAGAGTTCTGTACTTTCAATTTCCAATGTTTTTGGTAATTCTGGTAACTCAGCAAAAACAACTTTATCATGAGCGATATCTGTAAGAGTACTCATTGTAGTATTGTATAGGTGATGATGATTCTCTAAGTTAGTATCATAAAACTTCACTTCGTTATCTATATTAATAGTCTTTAGCATTCCTTTGTCCTCCAAAAGAGATAATGTATTGTAGACAGTAGCCATCGAGATATTCAGTTTTCTCTTGTCTGCTAGATTTATTAAATCTGTAGCAGTAAAATGTTGTTTTTTAGCAAATATCAAATGTGCTAAATCAACCCTTTGTTTCGTAGGGGTTACATTAAGTTTTCTGTATAGCTTCTCGTACCTTGTTTCCATGGCAACATTATAATATATAAATTGATAAAGCTTAATAATTATTTATAAGTTTTTTCTAATATACTATGAATAGCAGATGAATCTAAGTTAGATAATCCCTCACTTTCTGCAAGATTCATTAGCTTTTTTACCCGGTTTAAACTTTTGAGTTGTATTCCTATATTCGACAGAAAAGATTTAGCTATCTTTAAGTCTTTATGATGTAGTGATAATTTGAATCCAGGTTTGAAATCACTGTCAATCATGCGTTTTCCATGAATTTCTAAGATTTTACTATTTGCGTACCCACCCAGCAGAGCTTCTCTTATCTTATTTGGATCTACTTTAGATTTACTGGAAATATTTATCATATCACTTACAGCATGAATGGTCTGAGCAACAAGGATTTGATTGCACATCTTGCATATTTGACCAGATCCACTTTTACCTATGTATGTGATTTTTTCGCCCAACATTTTAAGAATAGGTTTAACTTTATGAAAAGCTTTTCTATCTCCACCTACCATAATTGATAAATTACCTGATATCGCGCCCGCTTCCCCACCAGATACCGGTGCGTCTATAAAGAAAGCACCTTTTTTATTTAACTTGGTGTTTATTTGGATCGCGCCTTCGGGTGACATAGTACTCATGTCTATAACACAAGAACTTTTTTTTAAATTATCAAGCATTCCTGCTTTTCCAGTTGTAACTAATTCTACATCTTTTGTCTTTGGCAAATTTGTAATTAAAATATTTGCATGTTTCGGCAAGTCACTAACTGAAGAAACAAATATACCACCGCGTTTTTCAATAGATTTAATTATTCTTTGTTTTCTTGCATAGAAATATACCTGGACCTTATTTTCTAATAGATTATGAACCATCGGTTTACCCATTATTCCTAGGCCAACAAAACCAACTTTATATTTTTTAACTCTAATCATGATAACTAATATAGTATAATGTATCTGATGATAGTTGATTATATTAAATTCAAGAATCTTTCATTCACATCAGAGAATAGATTATTTATAATTCATGGAAATCCTAGAAACTTAAGTAATGAGCTTGAGCATGATATTACTAGTTTTTATCGAAAGCTCAATTATTATCATATAAGTTATGTCATTGATGATGATACACAAACCAGTTCGATAGAAAATAGTTTTTATGAGCAATCACTTTTTGGCGAAAAAAAAATAATAACATTAAATATTGTCTCTAATTCTATCCCAAAGAACCTAAAAAACTTTCTCGAGTCTGTTAATAATAAACCTTCTGATAACAAAATTATTATTAAAATTGATCGTCAAACATCCTCATTTAAAAATACAAAACTTTATAAATTATTATCCACAAATGATTGCGTTATAGAGCTTTATGAACTTAAAGGCAAAGTACTAGAAAAATGGGTTATAAATAAATGTAAAATTAACAAAGTTGCCTATGATGAAGATGTAATAAATAATTTAATTAAATCAAATTTTAATAATAGTTTAGCTATTTCTCAAGTTATTTACCAAAGAAGCTTGTTAGATAAACATTTTGCAGCTAAAAATATTGATCAATCAAAATATACAGAGTACGACTTAGTGGATATGCTTCATAAACATGATCCAGTTGGTTTTTTAAAAGTAAGTAAATATTTAGAAAATATTAATACTCCTCTTTCATATATAATATTTTTAATGAATTCAGAATTAGAAAAGATTTACTCGGTTAAACAGTCAGTTAACAATAAACCTTATATTCCCCAATTCCTTCATTCAAAATACAATAGCACTTGTTTAAATTACGAGGCAAACACTTTGCTTGAAGGGCTTAAAAGTATTAATGGTTTGGATCTTAACTCTAAATATAATGCAAGAAATTCCTCTCCATGGGTAAGTTTTAATGATTTATTCTTGAATATAATTAATAATAATCAAATATGAATACAAAAATCGAAAAATATATAACTAATCTTTGTTTAGCATCTAAACGCGCTTCTGTAGATGCAAAATTACTCTCTCATCCTCAAAGACTGAAAATATTAAAAAAAATTATTTCTAACTTAAAGAAAGATTCAAAACTAATCATTCGAGAAAATGATATTGATGTTAAGTCGGCACAAAAAAATAATCTCTCTGATGCACTTATTGACAGACTACTCATAAATAATAAGAGAATCTCAACTATGATTGATGGACTTAAAAAGATCCTTACAATACCAGATATACTTTTTCAAAAAATTAATAAATCCAAGCAGCCTAGCGGTATTGTTGTTGAGCAAATGAGAGTCCCTTTAGGTGTTATAGCAATGATTTATGAATCTAGACCAAATGTTACAATAGATGCTACGGGCTTAGCATTAAAGTCTGGGAACAGTATTATTTTGAGAGGAGGAAGTGAGTCCATCAATACTAATATCTTGCTATCGAAGATAATAAAAAAATCTCTATTAGCCTGTAACGTATCACCTAATATTGTTCAAATTATCAACACTACAGATAGAAATGCAGTAAGCAAACTTTTGAAAATGGACGATTACATTGATGTTATTATACCTAGGGGAGGAAAAGGATTAATAAAAAAAATATCTCGTGAATCTAAGATTCCGGTAATTAAGCATCTCGATGGTAATTGTCATGTTTATATTGATAAAGATGCTAATCCTAAAATAGCCCTGGCATGTACTATCAACTCTAAAACACAAAGATATGGAGTGTGTAACGCTGCAGAGTCATTACTTATTCATAAAGATTTCTCAAAAAAACATATTTTAGAAATACTCCAATCTTTGGATGATCATAAAGTCCAGATACGAGGCTGTAAAAACACGAAGAAAATATTCAGTAGAGCTAAGATTGCTAAAAATTCTGATTGGTATGAAGAATATTTAAGGCCAATAATTTCTGTAAAAATTATCAAAGATATTGATGAAGCTATTGAGCATATTGAAGAGTATGGAAGCATGCATACTGAGTCTATAATCTCAGAAAATATTAATGCTCAAGAAAGATTTTTAAGAGAAGTAGATTCTAGCTCTGTGATGGTAAATACATCTACAAGATTTGCTGATGGATACGAGTATGGCTTAGGAGCTGAAATTGGAATTAGTACAGATAAATTTCATGCCAGAGGACCAGTTGGGCTGGAAGGGTTAACAAACTTGAAATATATTGTTAATAGTAAAGGAGCAATTCGAAATTAATCAGTCGGTTATAGGTTTGTATTTAGGAAGCTTCGATCCAGTTCATAACGCACATGTCCAAATACCTGTTAAGATATTTTCAACTTATAAATTTGATAAAATAATTTATATTCCTACTGGATTATCACCTGTTGGTAAAAAGCCTCATATAAGTAATTCAGACCGATTGAAAATGCTTGAAAATGCTTTACATCAATACAAATATTTGAGCATAAGTGATTATGAATTAAAGCTTAACACTATTTGTTACTCTGTTAATACAATCAAATACTTTAAAAAAGAGTATCCGCAAGACAAGTTACGACTAATTATTGGAGAGGATAATTTTGAGTCATTTGAAAAATGGCATAAATATTCAGATATAATTGATTTACTTAATATCATAATACTTATTAGAGATAATGCTAAGAGCTGTGATAATATGAGTACATTGCAAGAGTTCATCACAGATGATATTAATCAATTTAATGAATCTAATTCAAAGATGATACACTATTTTAACGGTCTTAAATCTAATATATCATCGACAATGATAAGAAATAAAATTAGAGATAATAAACCTATTGAAAAGTATGTTTTAGCTGACAACCATAAATATATTTTAGAAAAAAAATTGTATAAATGATTTTAGACAAAGAAATAAGTACTATATTAGAAGATCTTAAGGCTGAAGATATAGTATCTTTGAACGTAAAAAATAAATCATCTGTTACTGATATGATGATAATCGCATCTGGGAGATCTACTAGGCATGTTAAATCTATATCAGATAACATAATCAAAAAACTTAAAAAAATTAAGATAAAACCTCTTGGCATCGAAGGCTACTCGAAATCAGAGTGGATTTTAATTGATTTTGGTGATGTACTCGTGCATGTAATGCATCCTGAAACGAGAGAGTTCTACTCTTTAGAAAAGCTATGGGATGAGAGTTTGAGTAATGAAAATATGATTTAATAATGAGATATATTGCAAAACTATTCTTTAATTTCTCATTACTTGTTCTAATTTTATTTTTTTTAATCATTGTTTATTCAGAGAACACATCAACATTAAATAAGCCAATTTCAGATAAGATTATTAATGGCCTTACAGATAATTATGATGTAAATGCAAAAATAGAATCAATAAAAATAGAATGGAAAGGTTTCGGTCCGAGCATTTTTGTGAAAAACATACAACTTACTGACAAAGAAAATAAAACATTATTACGAACTCCTATTAGTGAAATAAAAATCAATCTATTTAAGAGTTTGTACAAAAAGGATTTATCTGTTGATGAAATTATAATTAATAACACTTCACTTATTCTTATTCGTGATAAATCAAAAATATTAATTAATAATTTAGACCTTCTAGGTGCAAGTGAAGCTAATAAAGAAAATAAATTATTTCCAAAAATAACATTAAACAACTCTGAGATAAGTATCACCGATAAGGTATCGAATAAGATTACAAATCTTAAAATAAAAAATATTAGAGCAACTTATAATAATGGATATAAAATAAATGCAAAATTTTTTCATGAGTCTAGTCCACAACCTCTTACATTAATCTATAGAGGAGATTATGATTCGAGTAATCTTGTTAGCCGTATCTATGTAAGTGGTAATTCAGTAAAATTACCATACACATTACTTCCAACTGCTCTTAATCAAATCTCGGTAGATCGATTATCTATGAGACTTTGGATTGATTTAAAGAACACA
>CBFHLA010000014.1:0-18622 GCA_965656575.1 Gammaproteobacteria bacterium | reverse complement strand
ATATTTTACATAATTATGAAAAAACTCACAGAAAGTTTGGTCTTATAAAATAATGTCACAGTTACTTAAGAGATTTACCACTGTCTCCTTAATACTTATTTACTTATTATCTCTTTATTTATTTGGTAATAACTTTTTTATGATATTTACGATATATGTAATTGTACTAATATCATTTTACGAATGGACTAGACTGCAATCGAAATCCCAATTAAAAACATTAGTATTTTTTTCTTTACTATTAGTAATTCATCAGTTTAATTCTATCAACATGTACTATATCTCACTATTATCTCTAATTTTTTGGATTTATTTGATGCTATATATGTTAATCAATTCTGAGAGATTAAAATATTTCTTAAAAAATAACAATAACTGGATAGGACTTATAATATTTTCAGTGTTGTTCCTTCATTTAATTAATCTCTTCCCGAATAATACCTCACACCTTGTAAGTAACACCTTATTTGAAAATAAATTTTATTTCCTATTACTTGTATATTTAGTTTCTGTTGTCGATACATCTGCATATATTGTAGGTAAATCTATTGGTAAACATAAAATAGTTACTAATATTAGTCCAAATAAAACCCTAGAGGGATACGTTGGTTCTTATATATTATCGCTTTTATTATTCATTATATTTTTTAATATGAATAGTATGATATGGACGTACACTGACTTAATTTTTTTAAGTTCATTTGTTTTATTGGCATTTTTTGGCGATTTATTTATAAGTCTTATTAAGCGGGCTTATAATGTTAAAGATACAAGTAATATTTTACCTGGTCATGGAGGATTATTAGATAGAATTGACAGCTATCTTCCATCAATACCTTTATTCTATTTATGGTTTATGACATGAGGATGATTAGTATACTAGGAAGCACTGGATCTATTGGTCAAAGTTCCTTAAAAGTAATTTCCCAGCTACCTGATGAATTATCTTTATTTGGAATATCATGCCATAAAAACACTTTACTTTTCTATAAACAAATTAAGCAACATCATCCAAAAATTGCAGTTATAACTGATAGACTTTCCTATAATAATTTTGTAAAAGAATATGGAAAAAAAGTTGATGGTACTGAAATAATATTTGGAAATGACGGGTTAAGCACAATTATCTCAGATTCAGCAGTTACTTCCGTGATTGCTGCGATTGTCGGATTCGCGTGTATTAATCCCGTAATAGAAGCAATTAAAAGTAGTAAAACAATTCTAATTGCAAATAAAGAAATATTAGTATCTGCAGGCAATGCGATTATTTCATTACTCCTAAAAACAAAAGCTAAACTTATTCCCATTGATAGTGAACACAATGCATTGCTACAAATTATTTTATCCTCTGGACTTGATTATAAGATTAATGACCACCATTACTATCAACAAAATATAAAAAAATTAACTATCACTGCATCGGGTGGACCATTTATAGATTTAGATATAAAAGATTTTAAAAATATTACTGTCCATGATGCTGTAGACCATCCTACTTGGAAAATGGGCAAAAAAATATCTATTGATTCAGCAACAATGATGAACAAAGGACTTGAAGTTATTGAAGCAAAAATACTCTTTAATATTGATATATCTAATATTCAAGCGGTTATTCACAGAGAGAGTAAAATACATGCCTTAGTCGAATTTTTTGATGGTTCAATAATATCACATATGTCTAATCCTAATATGATGATTCCTATATCTTATGCTTTAACATTTCCTAAAAGAACTTCTTTAAATAATATTCAGGATTTTGACTACACAAGTTTTTCTTTCGAAGAGGTACCACTCGAAAAATTTCCTTGTTATAAGCTGGCTAGATTTGCAGCAGAAACTGCTAAAAATACAGGATTAATTCTTAATGCCGCTAACGAAATTAGTGTAGAATACTTCTTAGAAAATAAGATATCATTTTTGGATATTCCTAACATTATAGAGCATATCCTTGAAACTAGTGAATTTGCTGATCATAATGATTTTGAATCACTAATAGATAATGATGATGAGATAAGAATAGCAACTAAAAACTATATTAAATATAAATATTTATAATCATGGATTTAATTTACAGTATCATCGGCTTTTTAATTGCTATAGGTATATTAGTGACATTCCATGAATATGGTCATTTTATTGTTGCAAGACTTTGTAATGTCAGAGTATTAAAGTTTAGTGTTGGATTTGGAAAACCAATTATAAAATCTCAACATAATAATCAATCAACTGAGTATTCACTTTGCATGATACCATTAGGTGGCTATGTTCAGATGCTTGAGTCTAAAGCTCCAGATGGAAAGACTAATAATATTGCAATTGAAGATTATGAGCATTGTTTTGATAATAAAAGTGTATATCAGAAGTTTGCAATTGTTGCCGCTGGACCTGTATTTAATTTAATATTAGCAATTATTTTCTTTACAATGACATACCTTAACGGTATCGGAGGTATAAAACCAACTGTTAATATAGACGATACCGAAAATATTTATCAAATAATATCAGTAAATAATATATCTGTTCAACGTTGGCAAGATGTACGTATAGAAATTCTTAACAATGTAATGAATGATGAACCTATTACACTATCCCTAATAGACACTTTTAAAAACATAACTGAGTACAAATTACAGTACAACTCATCTATTCTGAATAAAGAGGGTGATATTATACAAAATATAGGTATTAATATAGTCTCACCTAATAGAAAAATAATTATAGGCTCAGTGACCAATCAAACTAATAATCAAAATATTTTTGTTAATGATAAAATTATTTCAGTCGATAATAAGATTATGAATAATTGGCAAGATTTTGTCGATTTTATTCACAGCAACCCAGGAAAAACTATAAATATTCTAGCAGAAAGAAACAAACAAACAATTCAATACACAGCAACTATAACTTCTAAAAATAATATCGGTTATCTAGGAATATCACAGAAGCCAGATTTATCATCATATATCAATGTGAGTTATAATTTAAAAGATTCATTCATTAAAGCTATACAAAGTACATTTGATTATACAATCCTGACTTTTAAAATGATCGGAAGACTTGTTACGGGTGAGGCAAATGTAAAAAACTTAAGCGGCCCATTATCGATTGCCCAATTTTCAGGAAAATCATTAGAAATGGGATTATCTTACTTTCTTTTTTTATTAGCAATACTAAGTGTTAGTCTAGGAGTTCTAAATCTTCTACCGATTCCTATGCTTGATGGTGGTCATTTGGTTTATTATTCATATGAAATACTTACTGGAAAAGAGCTGCCACAGAACATACAATTAGGAGCTCAATTTATTGGTATTGCTCTTTTGGGTTTAATCATGATTATTGCTTTTTATAATGATCTCGTGCGTATACTTTCATGAATAAAAAATATATTTATTTACTATTTTTTTTACTGCTACCTGTTCATGCACATTCTATTGATAAGCAAGTAAATTATATTGTTATAGATGGTAATAAACGAATCACATCATCAGAAATTATTGAATATTCAAGAATCGAAGTAGGAAAAACCTATACTAAGAATGACATCTCTGTATTTATAAAAAATCTGTTCTCCACAAATTTATTTAAGGATATAAAAATTAAAGTAGAAAATAATACTGCTTATATAGATGTAACTGAAAGGCCAATAATTTCAAAAATACTTATAGATGGTAATAGTCTTGTAGAAACCGAACAAATAGTTAGTTCATTAAAGGGTATTGGTATATCACAGAGTAAACCTTACAATAAAAGTTTAATTGATAAAGTCCAACAAGAACTGATCAGATTATATTATGATAATGGCAGATATTCATCAGTAATATCGATTACAGAAAAAGAACTAGATAACAATCTAGTAGAATTATCTCTATTTATAGATGAAGGATTAGCATCAACAATTAAAGAAATAAAAATTATTGGGAATAATAACTTTTCAGATAGACAGCTTAAATCTTTAATTAAATCAGGACCAAAATACTGGTTTGAAGTATGGTCTGATAAGGATATTTATAACAGTACTTTGCTAGATCAGGATATTGAAGCAATTAGAGATTATTATTTTAATAATGGATATGCAAAATTTAAAATAGTTTCAAAACAAGTCAACTTATCATCTGATAAACAAAATATTTATATTACCTTATCAATTGATGAAGGAGAACTTTTTAAATTTGGATCAATTAAAGCTTATGGCCTAGAAAGATTTTCATCAGAAACTTATTCTAAAGTTATTAATTTTAATCTAAAACCTGGCTCAATATTTTCAAGATCTAGAATAGAAGCTACAAAAGGCAGTATAGAATTTCTTTTAGGTGAAGAAGGATATGCTTTTCCAAATATTACTTATACTGCAAATTTACTTAATGATTCAAACTTTGTAGATATAACATTTAATATAGATCCTAAAAAAAAATCATTTGTTAGAAGAATTAATATAAAAGGTAATAGTAAGACAAATGATGAAGTTTATCGAAGAGAACTCAGGCAATTCGAATCATCACTATATTCTCAAAAAAATACTGATAGATCAAAAATAAGACTTCAACGTCTTAAGTACGTTAATAATGTCGAAATCAATAAAACAATTATTGATGAATCCTTAGGTCTGATAGACATAGATTTTATTTTAGATGAAACTCAATCGGGTGAATTTAAAGTTGGAGCAGGATATTCCGATTCTTCTGGTGCAGTTTTTAACGTCAAGGTTCAGCAAGACAACTTTTTAGGAAAAGGTAATAATGTTGCCATTGAAGTAGAGAAAAGTTCTTATAAAAAATTAATTCGTTATCGTAATACAGACCCGTACTTTACTAATGACGGGATGTCAAAATCAAGTAGTTTAGTTTATAGCGAGACTGATGTATCCTCAACTTCAACCGCAGCATATATCTCAGACACTATTGCTTATGGTGTTAGTTATACTGTACCAATTTCAGAAACACGATCTTACGGATATGGCACAGAGCTGATACTCACAGATTATACAACCACAATAGGATCACCATCTAATGTTACAAGCTTTATTGATAAACATGGGAATACACATTTAGGTTTCTTATTTAATGGAAACATAACTGAAGATACAAGAGATAGAACTATTTATGCATCGACAGGCAAAAAGCAATCATTAAATGGTGATTTATATTTACCTCCAGATTTAGATTATTCATATGCTTCACTGAGATTTACTGGCGAATATAACTCACCTTATATGTTAAATTTTTTAGACATGTTCAACTGGAATACTGTATTTACTGTTAAACCTCAAATTGGAATAGGTACGGGTCTTATAGGTTCATCTTCATTGCCTTTTCATGATAAGTTTTTTGCTGGAGGTGATAAGTCTGTCAGAGGTTTTGATTCAAATAGCCTTGGACCACTTAGAAACAACACAACCTGTACAGCAAAAACTTGTGATGCAATAGGTGGAGATTTTTTCTTAGCTTTGCAAAATGATTGGGTCTTCCCACCTCCACCATTTTTAGGTACTGATAAAAGAATATTTAGAGCTTCACTGTTTATGGATATAGGTAATGTATTTGAAGATGTCTCTGATTTTAGCTATAGTGACTTAAGAGGTAGTTATGGTGTCCAGCTAAATTTTAGAACGCCAGTGGGTGCTGTTGCAATTGGCTTTGTTGACGCATTTAAATCAAAAACTGGAGACGATACTAAACCTTTAATATTTTCACTTGGAGGAGCTTTCTGATGTTTAAAAGAATATATATATTTTCTTTATTTTTTCTGATCCTATTTTCAAATAATTTATATGCAGATACAAAAATAGGTATTGTCAAGTTGGATGTTCTCTTTAAAGAGATACCTATTTATAAAGAATCCCAAAATAATTTAAAAAATGAATTTAAACCTAAAGCTGATGAATTAAAAAAATTAGAAACCTCATGGAATAAACTTAATGATGATTATTTAAAAAATGAAAGAACAATGTCTAAAAATGATAGAAAAAATAAAATAAAAGAAATTAATGAGACAGAACAAAAATTTAGAAATAAACAACAAAAACTTCAACAAGAGCTGCAAAATAAACAGAACTCTGAACTACAGAGAATAAGGATTATTGTTGAGAAAGCTATCAATGAGTATGCAGAAAAAAATGATTATGACTTAATATTAAGAGCTGATGGCACTACCTTATTTGCAAAAAAATATGTTGATATAACTCAAGATATAATTAACATACTTAACTGATATGAAGCTTGCTAAGGCTTACAATTCTGACGAACTGTGTAAACTAATTGATGCCGAGTGCAGACAACATAGTACTCGTATATTTGATACACTGTCTACTTTATCTAATCCACTGGCTGATTCTCTTGGCTTTATTACAAATGATGATACTAAACATGATTTATCATTATTTGGTGGTTTACTAGTAAGTAAAAACTTTTCACAGGATATTGATGACAATACTCAAATTTTCAGATGCGATAATATAATGCATTCCCTCACGAAACTACTCCAGACAATATCTACTTGCTCCGGATATAAATTTCTTGATAACTGTAACAATGTGACTATTGGAGAGAATGTTACAATTGGAAAAAACTGTGTTTTATATCCTGGTGTTTTTATAAATCATAATACTCAGATAGGCGATAATGTAATAATTCATCCAAACGCTGTAATTGGTTCAGACGGGTTCGGCCTATATCTTCATGATGATACTTGGAAAAAAATCCCTCATGTCGGCTCAGTAGTTATTGAAGATAACGCAGAAATTGGATCAGGAACTACAATTGATAGAGGTTTAATAGATAATACGATTTTAAAAAATAATTGTAAGATTGATAACTTAGTCCATGTAGCACACAATGTAATTATTGGATGTAATACAGCGATAGCTGCCTGTACTGGCATTGCTGGGAGCACAATAATTGGTAGCAACTGTACTATTGGCGGAGGGTCAGGTATTAATGGTCATATATCCATTTGTGATGATGTACATATCCATGGAATGTCGATGATTACGAAATCTATTAAATCTAAAGGTGAATACGCTTCTGGCATGGCAGCTGATAGTGTTCGTAATTGGAGAAAAAATCAAGTATTATTCAGAAATCTTTATAAAAAAACTAGGTAATTTATATGAATATTCAAAACTATTTACCACACAGGTTTCCATTTTTGCTCATTGATAAGATTATTGAACTTAAAAAAAACAAATCAATAGTTGCACAAAAAAATGTAAGCAATAATGAGCCTTTTTTTCAAGGACATTTTCCTGATTATCCTGTATTTCCAGGTGTTTTATTATTAGAGTCTATGGCTCAAGCTACCGCAATACTTGATGTAGAAAGTAACGAGAGAGACATGTCAAAACAATTATATTATTTCGTTGGCGTAGACAAAGCACGCTTTAAGAAGCAAGTTATCCCTGGTGATATAATTATTATTAATGCATCCTTGATACAAAGCAAAAGGGATATACACAAATTTTCAGCTGAATGTCGTGTTGATAATAAAATTGTATGTACTGCAGACTTAGTCGGTGCTGTTAGATTAAAAAATGATACATAAAACTGCAATAATAGATTCTTCGGCATCTATCAGTTCAAATGTTCAAATAGGAGCATATGCAATTATTGATAAAAACGTATCTATAGGTGAAGGCACTATTATCAAAGAGCATGCCGTAATTAGAGAAAATACATCTCTTGGAATGAATAATATAGTCTATCAATATTCAAGCATCGGTGAACGTCCTCAAGATCTTAAATTTAAGAATGAGAATACTACGTGCACTATTGGAAACAATAATATCTTTAGAGAGAATTGTAGTATTCATAGAGGTACTAAAGACGGTATTTCAGATACTAATATTGGAAACAATAATTTATTTATGGCATATACACATGTTGCTCATGATTGCATTATTCATGATGATTGTGTTTTATCAAATGCTGCCAGTTTAGCAGGACATGTTGAAGTTGAATCTAATGTTTCTTTAGGCGGATTTACACTTGTGCATCAATTTTGTAGAATAGGTAAGTATGCATTTTCAGGACTTGGTACAGTCATATCTCAAGATGTTACACCATACACGCTTATAGCTGGTAATCATGCTAAAGCATATAAAATAAATTCAGAAGGTCTAAAAAGAAAAAACTTTGAAGACGATGATATCAAGAAGTTAGAAAAATGCTTTAAAGTATTCATAAGATCAAGTAAAACATTAGAAGAAAAAATAAATCTATTCAAAAATCTCAAGATCAGTAGTGATTGCTCTGATTATTTTATTGATTTCATTATAAATAGCAAAAGAGGAGTTACACGTTAGTATATAGCATTCTCTCAGCTATACTTGTCAGACTTTCTTTTGGTTTCTCATCAAGTTTTTTTCTAATTCTTTCATAATTATCAAAGAATTTGCCTCTATAAATCACATCGTTATCTATATTATTAAGCTCAACCATTATATCGACTTGATCGTTATATGTAGGTTGAATAAATTCTTTTACGATAGGCGTATCACCGATTGAAGATCCTAAAATAAGATTAACAAGACCAATATATTCTATAGTAATTAATCTTTTCATTATTAGATATGATATGTACGAAAGTTTATACATAATTACCATAGGTATATTTAAAATTGCTAGTTGGAGAGTTATGGTTCCGGATGCACATAAAGCTTTTTTACAATTACTGATCATTTTAATATCTTTACCAGAAATCAAGAGTTTATGAAATTGTTTAGGAAGTAATTTCATTATTGTATCCTTAGATGTCTCATCTGCATAAAAGATAGCAATCTTCTCTTTTTTATTTTTTTGGATACAATCAAGCATAATAAAAATGTTATTCTTAATTTCAGATTCTCTACTACCAGGAAATATTCCTAAATCTATAGTTCTATTTTGATAGTTCTCTATTGAATTGATTAAGTCGTACCTATTATTAAGTGGATGGCCAACATATGAGACATTATGTGTGTATTTTTTAAAAAATATTTCCTCAAATGGAAAAATAACCGCAAGGTGATTTATTGTTTCAATAAATTTACGGGATCTCTTTTCACGCCAAGCCCATACCTGGGGGGCTACATAAAACAAAACGGGAATGCCAAGTTGTTTTGCATATTTTGCGACTTTAAGGTTAAATTCAACATAGTCTACTAACACAACTAAATCAGGTCTATCATTGTTAATATATTTTTTAGCAGCTTTTAGTGCTTCCATAATTTTATTATATTTAGATAAAACCTCTATAATTCCTACGACAGATATTTCCTCCGTATCATAAATTACATTTGCTTCAGTATTCATAAGTTCACTCTGACCAAACGCAATAAATGAGATATTTTTATTTAGTTTAGAATGTTCCCTTACATAAGCAGCTGCATGTTGGTCTCCAGAAGGTTCTCCAGCTATTATAAAAATCTTTTTTTTATCCATCAAAGTTATTTAAAATATTACATATTTTTTTCACATACTCCATAGGCAGTTCAGGATAAATAGGGAGTGATAGACATTGCTTGGAGACTTTTTCAGCCATTGGTAAAGGTTTATATCCTTTGCTTTTATATGCATTATAGTTGTAGATAGGTTGAGTGTAATAAACCCCAAAAGGTACATTATTTTTATTAAGATATTTCTCTAATTTTTTTCGGTCATTTACTCTTATAGTATATTGATTGTAGCTATGACTAGCATCTTTATGAGTGTATGGAAGAATAATATTATTGTTATTAATATTTTTATTATAAATATCTGCTATTTTATTCCTTTTTTTAATAAATGATTGTACATAATTTATTTTCACATTAAGTACCGCAGCTTGAATTTCATCTAATCTACTGTTGTATCCAATCAAATCATGCTGATTTCTTTTAATACCCCCATGAGTTCTCAGTTTCAAAATAAGCTCATAGTATTTCTTATTTTTAATACTTATAAGGCCACCATCACCAAAGCAACCAAGATTTTTTGTAGGAAAAAAACTGAAACATCCCATATCACCATAAGTACCAGTTTGTCTATTTTTGAATGATGCTCCAAATGATTGAGCACAATCTTCGATGTGCTTAAGAGAATATCTCTTACATATTTTATTAATTTCATCTAATTCGGCAGCTTGACCAAATAGGTTAACTGAAAGTACAGCTTTTGTTTTTTTTGATATTAATTTAGCAATTCTTTTTGGGTTAATATTAAACGTATGAGGATTGATATCTGCAAAAATAGGACTTGCACCGACTATTGAAATTGCTTCAGCTGTTGCAAAATATGTAAATGGCGTTGTTATTACATTATCACCTGAACCAATACCTAAAGCTCTCAAAGATAAAGCAAGCGCATCAGTTCCTGAATTACAACTTACAGTATATTTTGAATTTAAGAAGTTCTTACTTAGTT
Organism: Gammaproteobacteria bacterium; assembly: GCA_965656575.1. Classification (GTDB taxonomy): domain Bacteria; phylum Pseudomonadota; class Gammaproteobacteria; genus CACLCV01. The sequence continues at coordinate 8,249 of CBFHLA010000014.1, read as the reverse complement.
CTTCAAACTTCTTTACATTTTCACCTAATATGTAGTTTCCAGATGATAAGACCTTTAGTATGTCTTTATCAATAATATGCCCAAATTCTTTGTATTGACTTTTTAGATCAAATAATTTCATTTATTAAAACCTCCTTGTAATTCTCTTTGCTACCTTTAGTGCAGTCTCACCTGCAACTCCATCAGTCATAGAAATATCTTTCCCATAGCATGTTTTTATAAAATTATTTATTTCTTCTTTTAATGAGTCAGCTTTTTTGAATTTATGATTTTTTGTAATAAACTTATTTTTATCATTCTTTATAAGCTGTTTGAGTTCATTATTTATGAAATCTATTGAGTAATATGTTTTATCAGAAAAAATTCTCATCTTTCTCTCATTTTTTGTACTAATTCTACTTGCTGTAAGATTTGCTATAGTATTATTATTAAATTTTATTCTTACATTAGCAATGTCAGTTAAATCTGTAATTATCTTTTTACCTGATACTGATATATTCTTGATTCTTTCGTTAACAAGTGACAAAACTATATCAATATCATGTATCATCAAATCTAATACAACATCGACATCATTAGCTCTAGGATTATACTGACACAACCTATGTACCTCTATAAATAGAGGATTTTTTAAGCTCTGTTTAAGTTTCTTTATTGCAGGATTAAATTGCTCCAAATGTCCTATTTGAAGTATACATTTATTTTTCTTTGCTAAGTCATTAAGTTTCTTTGCTTGTGAGACTGTTTCAGTCATTGGCTTCTCTAGAAGAACATGTTTTTTATTTTCTAGAAAAAACTTTGCAATTCTATAATGTGTATTGGTAGGAGTGACTATTGAAACAGCGTCCACATTATCTATAATATTTTTATATTTATCTGTTTTAAAAATATTTTTTGTATCAATGAAGTCTAACCTTTTGATTTGTTCATCAACTACGGATGTTAGATTTACAGACCTATTTAACTTGTATTTTTGATAATGAAATTTTCCTAGATATCCTAATCCAACCACTCCTATTCTAATTTTATCACTAATCATATGTTAATTATTCGTCTTGATTGATAGAATGGATAGTATATACCATTAGAATGAAATCAACAAAAATAATAGCCGGCATTGATGAAGTTGGAAGAGGAAGCTTAATTGGTTCCGTATATTCTGCTGCAGTTATTTTCAATGATGATAGTCTCATGAATAAACTTACAGATTCAAAGAAAATTACTGTTAAAAATAGATTATACTTAGCTAATATCATTATAGAAAAAGCTGCTGCAGTTTCCATAGGGATTGCTAGTAGAGATGAAATTGATAAACTTAATATTCATCATGCAACATTACTTAGCATGAAAAGAGCTATTGATAATCTTCCAATTAAAGCTGATTTACTCTTGATAGATGGCAAATATGCTCCTGAAACTGATATAGAAACACGTACAATAATAAAAGGTGATAATTTGATTTATCAAATCTCTGCCGCATCAATTATTGCAAAGGTTGCTAGAGACAATGAAATGTTATTTTTGAATAATAAATTTACACAATATTATTTCTCTCAAAATAAAGGGTATGGAACTAAGCATCATCTGGATGTTCTGATTCGTTTTGGAAAAACCATTTATCATAGAGAATCTTTCCTAAAATGAATCTAGATAACTTTACGCACCTACATTTACATACATGTTATTCTCTTGGATCCGGCACTATAAAAATAGATGACCTCATTAAAACTGCTTTAAAAAATAATATCAAATCTTTAGCATTAACAGATCATCTAAATATATTTGGTGCTATCAAATTCTATAACAAATGTATTTCTTCTAATATAAAGCCGATTATTGGTTGTGAAGTCCCAGTTTTTTTTAGTAATGACGGTAGAAAACTAGGAAATATTGTTTTACTTTGTCAAAATATTAATGGCTATCATAATCTGAATAAAATTCTCTCATATATACATACATCTAGATCATCTTATTTAGGCGCAGACCTAGAGATATTAGAAAAACATAAGTCTGACTTAATTTGTTTATCAGGAGGAAGAAATGGTCTTTGTGGAACTAATATCTTGAACACATCATCAACTAAAATTGAAGATACATTAACCTATATATCAAAAATATATCTGAATAAGTTTTATGTTGAAATAGATAGAACACATCGAGTGAATGAAAATAAATATATAAATGAATCCTTATATTTTGCCTCTAAACTTCAGTTGCCTGTTGTCGCTTCTAACGATGTTTTATTTATATCAGAAACTGACTTTGAAGCTAATGAAGTAAAAGTTGCAATCAACACAAAGACAAAGCTTGATGACAGAGCAAATCAAACAGATTATTCGATTAATCAGTATTTCAAAACCTTGAAAGAAATGGAATCATTATTTTCTGACATCCCCTCCGCAATAATGAATGTATCTGAAATTATAAAGATGTGTAATTTTAAAATGCCATCATTTAAATATCATTTACCAAAATTTTCTAATCCAACAAATAAAGATGATGTTACCTATTTTAAAGATTTGTGCGAGGATGGTTTGAAGGACTATCTAACAAACTCATCCTTAGATAAGGATAAATATCAAATCAGATTAGATAGAGAAATAGATGTAATTCAAAAAATGGGTTTTGCTAGCTATTTTTTAATAGTCCAGGAATTTATTCAATGGGCAAAAAATAATGATGTACCTGTAGGACCAGGTCGTGGCTCTGGAGCTGGATCTTTAGTTGCTTTTGTTCTTGGGATAACAACAATTGATCCAATTAAATATAATTTACTCTTTGAGAGATTTTTGAATCCTGAAAGAATATCTATGCCTGATTTTGATATTGATTTCTGCATGAATAAACGTCAAAAAGTAATAGATCATATTATTTCTACTTATGGTCAAGACAAAGTTTCTCAAATAATAACCTACAGTACATTATCAGCTAGAGCTGTAATACGAGATGTTGGTCGTGTATTGAATTTTTCATATGGGTTTGTCGACTATATTGCAAAGCTTGTTCCTTTTTCACTTGGAATTAAGATTAGCGAAGCATTAAAAGCTAGTAAAGAACTTGCAAAAGAATATAAAACTAAAGATGACGTGAAAACTATTATAGATTTTGCACAAAAAATTGAAGGATTACCTCGAGGTGTTGGTACACATGCCGCAGGTATAGTAATTTCACCATCGAATATTACTGATTTTATGCCTATTTATTCTTTGGAAGATAAGAATGAATTAATCACGCAATTTGACAAGGATGATATTGAATCTATTGGACTTGTTAAATTTGATATATTGGGTCTAACAACACTAACCATTATGGATGAAGCTGTAAAATTAATTCAAGTTTATGACAGAAGTTTTACTTTAAATGACATACCCCTAGACGATACTAAAGTGTTTAAACTTCTTCAAGATAAAATGACAACAGGTATATTTCAATTAGAGTCTCTTGGTATGAAAAAATACATGGCACAACTTAAGCCAGATAAATTTGAAGATATTGTGGCACTTGTTGCACTATACAGACCTGGACCATTAGGCACAAATATGGTTGATGATTTTATTTCAAATAAACATGGTGCAGAAATTAAATATGAACATCCATTGCTTAAAAATATATTATCAGAAACAAATGGACTGATTCTTTATCAAGAGCAAGTAATGGAAATTGCCAGATCTCTCGGAAACTACTCTTTAGGTGACGCAGACCTTTTAAGAAGAGCAATGGGTAAGAAAAAGCAGAAAGAAATGGAAGATCATCGCTCGAGATTTATCTTAGGATGTAAAGAAAATAGTATTAATATCAACATAGCCAAATCTATCTTCGATAAAATGGAAAAATTTGCTGGATATGGATTTAACAAATCACATTCTGTTGCTTATGCAATGCTGTCATATCAAACTGCTTACTTAAAAAGTTATTATCCTACTGAATTTTACTCTGCCGCATTGTCATCCGATATGGATAATACAAACAAAATAATAAATCTTCTTACAGCATGTAAACAGTCAAATATTGATATAAAACTACCTGATATAAATAATTCGAATTACAAATTCTCTCCACTAAAGGATAAAGTAATTAATTATGGACTAGGAGCTATAAAAGGTGTTGGTGAAAATGCCGCTAAGCATATATGGGACAAGAAAAAGTCTGAAGGTGATTACAAAAGCATTAATGACTTTTGTTCAAGAGTTAATTTATCTATTGTAAATTCAGGCACTATTGAGTCATTAATATGTTCAGGTTGTTTTGATTCTATAAGCAATAAAACTAGATCTGAAAATCTATCAGATATACACTCCCTAATTTCTCAAGGTCATAAGAAACAATTAGATTTGGCAGCAGGGCAAAATGAGTTATTTGAAATGATCTCATCAAATAATGAGCATCTTGCTGCGAGTAAAAAGGAATTAGTAAGAAAAATACCTTCAAATATAGAATTAATCAAAGAAAGAAAAGTATTGGGCCATTATTTATCTAGTCATCCAATAAAAACTTATGAAAAAGAAATATTAGATATGAAACTTAAAAATATATCTAATATTAACTCGTTGATTATTAATTCATCTAGTTCAAAATTTAATTCTATAATAGCTGGAATAATTATTGATTCACGTTCTCAAAAAATATCTAAAAATAAATTTATTACTATCTACAAAGTAGATGATAATACACATCAAATTAATATTTCATTTTTTGAAGAAAAATACATACAATATAAAAATCTATTAAAAGAAGATGAATTACTTTTTTTTAGTGGCGAGATATTCATAGATGACTATGATTCTCAATTATCTATGCGAGCAGAACGAGTATATTCACTTACTGAAGCTCGAGAAAAATATTCAAAATATTTAAGCATTGTCTTTCCATCTGAATTACTGTCAAAAGAAAAAGTAACACAAATCAAAAGTATATTTGAAAAATACAAAACAGGTAAAACTCAAATCAAGCTATTCTATAAAACTAGAGACTTAATAGCTCCTATAAATCTAAAAAAAGATATTTATGTTTCAATTTCAGATGATTTACTATCAGATATTAAATCATTAACAGGTAATGATAGCGTTAATATTAAATACCATTAGTATTTTTACTTAAATTTCATATAATATATTCATGTCTGAATATAATCCCAATTATCTTGACTTTGAACAACCACTTTTAGAAATTGAAAACAAAATTTCTGCTATAGAAACTAGTGCAAATGCATCTCAAAAAGACCTAAAAAAAATTGAATCACTAAAAAAAGATCTTGATAAAAATATTACAAAAATCTTCTCTTCCTTGAGTGATTGGCAAATTTCCCAAATAGCTAGACATCCGCTACGTCCCTATACTTTAGATTATATTAGAAATATGTTTACTGACTTTGTAGAAATCCATGGTGACAGAATGTTTGGTGATGATAAGGCTATTATTAGTGGTTTTGCAACGCTTGAAAATGAGTCATTCATGTTGATTGGCCATCAGAAAGGCAGAGATTCTAAAGAAAAAGTATATCGTAACTTTGGAATGCCTAAGCCAGAGGGATACAGAAAAGCATTGAGAGCCATGAAATTAGCAGAGAAATTTCAAATACCTATTCTAACATTTATTGATACACCTGGAGCATATCCAGGTATAGACGCAGAATCTAGGAATCAAAGTATTGCCATAGCTGATAACTTGTATGAAATGTCTAAAATCAATACACCAATATTATCAGTTGTCATAGGCGAGGGTGGTTCTGGAGGAGCCTTAGCGATTGGAGTCTCAGATCGACTAGCAATGTTACAATACAGTATATATTCTGTTATAAGCCCTGAAGGTTGTGCTTCGATATTATGGAAAGATGCGTCAAAAGCTAATATTGCAGCTGAGGCATTATCTATTACATCAAGTAAACTCCTCGGACATAAATTAATAGATAGAATCATTCCTGAGCCGCATGGAGCGGCACATAGAAACTATGCTGCTATGTATTCCTCACTGAAATCTAATATTTTAGATATGCTTCAAGAAGTTAATAATACTTCTCATTCTGAGATGTTAAAGAATAGAAACGCTAAGTTGATGTCATATGGACAATTCGAATCATAACTATATTAAGGAAACTATAAAAAAAAACCTTTTTAGTACATCCAAAAACAAGTTTTTAATTGCTATTAGTGGAGGTATTGATTCAATGCTTTTATTAAAAATGTCATCTCTGATAGGTAGCGAGTCTAAACTATCTTTTAGAGCTATTCATATAAATCATAATTTGTCAGCTAATTCTCAAGAAATGCAAGAATGTTGTATTGAATCTTGTAAAAAATATTCTATAGAACTTGAAATTGAAAACATTTATGAAGATAAAAAAAATAATATTGAAGATAGATTGAGAGAAAAAAGATATGAAATCTTATTAAATAATACTAATGATGATGAATCACTTCTTACAGCCCATCATCAAGATGATCAAATTGAGACATTCATTTATAGATTAGTTAGAAGTTCATCACCAAAAGGACTATCATCTATTAAAAAAATTTCACACAGAAATAAAAAAATTTTATGTAGACCATTATTAACTGTTAATAAGGACGATATATTAAGCGCAGCTAAATTATATGATCTGGAATACGTTAATGATCTATCTAATCATGATTTATCGTTTGATCGTAACTACATAAGAAATAAAATCATTCCAAGAATAAAAAATAGATGGAATCATTTTAATAAAGCGATTTCTCATACCATTTCTCTTCAGAATAATTATGCTTTTATCGCACAAGAGTATTGTGCACAAATTTATAATTCTATTATTATTGACAAAAAACTTTCTATTAGGCAGCTTAATAAATATTCCTCACATATTCACAGTATTTTTATTCAGTATTGGATATTTAGATTACTTCAGTACAGACTTTCTAAAAACGAAACATTTAATCTTATACAAATTATCAAGAGTGAAAACAATGATTATCCTACATGTAATCTCAAAAATAATATTTCTATTATTAGATATAATAATCAGCTATACATTATTAATCAGAGTCATAAGCGCAAACAATCATTATCATTGTTATGGGACATTAATAATGATATAAAATTTAGAGACAGTACGATTCATATTGATACTTTAAAAAATGAAGGCATATATGAATATCTATGTTTAAAAGCGCCAATTACACTAAAAAGCTTTATAGGAAATGAAAGAATAATGCTAAATCAACATAATCATCAGAATTTAAAGAAACTTTTTCAGACACGGTCTATCCCTAAATGGGAAAGAGATGATTTCGTTCTTTTTTATGCTAAAAATGAGCTTTTACTTGTATATAGTGATAATAATAAATTTATATCATCACAATTAAGATAAATATATATCTTTTTATCCTAATACACTATAATTGTCATATCTGAATGGCTAGATATATTTTTATTACAGGTGGTGTTGTATCATCCCTTGGAAAAGGTATTGCAGCCGCCTCTCTAGCATCTTTATTTAAATTACGTGGTTATAAAGTATCTTTACAAAAACTTGATCCATATATTAACCTAGATCCAGGTACTATGAGTCCATTTCAACATGGTGAAGTATACGTTACTGAAGATGGAGCTGAAACTGATTTAGATTTAGGCCATTATGAACGTTTTGTAGGTATACGCATGAGTCAAAACTCAAATGTTACAGCTGGAAGAGTTTATTCAAATGTGATCAAAAAAGAAAGAGAAGGAAAATATTTAGGTAGTACGGTACAAGTTATCCCACATGTTACAGATGAGATAAAACATCTTATAAAAAAAGGATCTAGTAATGTAGACATATCATTTATAGAAGTTGGTGGCACAGTGGGTGATATCGAATCCTTACCATTTCTAGAAGCAATAAGACAACTAAATATGGAAATGAATGATAGTCATACATTATTCATCCATCTCACGTTACTCCCAAAAGTAGATGTTACAAATGAAATTAAAACAAAACCAACTCAACATTCTGTAAAAGAATTAAGATCAATTGGCATTCAGCCCGATGTTTTGTTATGTAGGGCTAAAGATACTATTGATGATAATACAAAAAATAAGATATCGTTATTTACTAATGTCAATAAAAATGCTGTTTTCTCTGCGCAAGATGCTAAATCAATCTACGAGATACCTATTTTTTATAAAAATCAGAAAATAGATGAATACATTCTCAAAAAGCTAAAAGTCCCGCATAAAAAATCTGTTATTAGACCTTGGGTAACATTTACTAATAAATTAAATAAATGCAAAAAAAA
>CBFHLA010000013.1:0-18798 GCA_965656575.1 Gammaproteobacteria bacterium | reverse complement strand
TAAATTAAGTCATTACTTGTCCAAATCATACTATTCATGTTAAAAAATATTATAAAGAAAAAAATCGAAAATACGTAAGAGCCAATATATCCTTCTAGAGTTTTATTTGGACTAATCCTAGTGATAATTTTAATTTTACCAATAGATTTGCCTACAATATATGCTGATGTATCAATAACCGAAACTAAACATATGAGGAGTAGGAAATAAAATTTATTATCAAATAAATTATTATCTGCCGAGAGTGCATTATTGATTGGATGAAGATTGATTAAATGAAGAAATAATATAGAGAATATTATAAATCCAACCAAGTTATTATTATTTTTCAAGGTATGTTTTAATCGCTCTGTATTAATAAACATATACAATATCAAGAGAGTCCAAATCAATAATGATGCTATTGAAATATAGTACATATTGATAGAATTAAATTTATGAATTAATAATAATAATACAAAGAATGTTAGTGTTTTCAATTTAGATTTTGATTCCAATGCAATCCATTCGTAAAATGAGATCAATATGATTACATATATCGTAAATATCATAAAAAAGTTATTTCCAAAAAAATAAAGAGACAATAAATAAAGGAATATAAATGTAACAGTAGTAAATCTCTTAAGAAACTGTGACATTATTTTATAAGACCAAACTTTCTCTGGGTATTTTCATAATTATCAAAAATATACTCAATATCTTTTTTTGAGATGTCCGGCCATAATACATCAAGAAAGTGAAGTTCGCTATATGCCGCTTGCCAAAGCATAAAATTACTCAATCTTTTATATCCACCTGTTCTAACAATTACATCTGGATAATCTTCACTTGTTGAAAGATATTTGGATAATGTTTCAGAGTTTATCTGTTCATGATTTGATAGTGCATGATTAACTGAGTTAATAATATCCCAATGACCGCCGTAGTTATAAGCAATGTTTAATTTATAATCAGAAAAGTTTTTAGTTTCATTCTCAGCATGATGTATTATTTCTAGAATTTTATTTGGTAATGGTGATAAATCACCTATTACTTTAAATTGAATCTTATTATTTATCAATTCAGAGAAGTGCTCATTAATAGATGATTTAAGAAGTTGTGATATAAATGAAATCTCAGTTTCATCTCTATTCATATTTTCACTACTCATCGCAAAAAATGTTGCTGTATTACAACCTAATTCAGTACAAACTTTAAAAATTTCATACACTATTGATGAGCCAACCTTATGGCCATATTGTCTAGACTGTCCTTGTGATTTAGCCCAACGGCCATTGCCATCCATTATAAAAGCAATGTGATTCAAAACTAAACTTCGCTGATTTCTTCAATCTTTTTTGTGATAATTTCTTCAGAAATCTTAATATATTCATCTATAAGGTCTTGAATTTCAATAATATAATCACGTTCAAAATCTTTTGAAATCTTTTTTTCTTTTTCTAAATTAGTAATAGATGTGTTTGCATTTCTTCGGATATTTCTCAATGCTATTTTTATATTTTCACCCTCTTTTTTAACAATCTTATTCAAGTCAGCCCTACGTTCTTGTGTGAGAGGTGGGAACTTGATATGAATATTAGTCCCATTAACAGCGGGGTTAACACCTAAATTGCTTTCAACTAGCGATTTTTCTATTGAAGAAACTGCATTTTTATCCCAGACGCTAAGTGATATGGTAGACGCATCAGATACTGTGATATTAGCTAATTGTTTAATAGGTGTAGTACTACCAAAGTAGTCAACATTAACCTGATCGAGAATGCTTGGATTAGGTCTTCCAGCTCTAATTTTCGATAGTGTTGTTTTGAAGCTTTCAATACTCTTATCCATAGTAGATATAGTATCAGCTTTAATTTTGTCAAACATAGTATGAGTTTATCTTATTTGATTATAAACTTCTTGTGCAAAATCTTCTGATTTTTTCTCAATTCCCTCGCCTACTTCATATCGTGTATAAGAGAGTATTTGATTATCTTTGATAACCTTTGATAGTGAAATAGAGGGGTCCTTTACAAAAGGTTGATTCAATAAAGTATTTTCATTGATGAATTTTTTCATTTTTCCTTCAAGGATATTACGTTTAATATCTTCTTTTTTATCAAGTTTTTCAAGTTCATTTTTATAAATTTCTTTTTCTGCCTTAAGAATATCTTGGCTTAATGCAGACTCGTCTAAGGCTAAAGGGTTTGATGCAACAATTTGCATACAAATATCTTTGGCAAGGTTTGTGTCATTATTTTTTAGTTCCACTAAAGCTGCTATTTTGTTGTTATGAGAATAGCCGTAAACATTAGTTGTTTTTTTTGAAATTTTTATATGTCTCCTAAGTTTAATGTTTTCACCTAGTTTGGAAATGGCAGCGGTTATATCCTCAGAAATCATTTCTGTGTCAGAATCATCATTTAATAGTTTTTTGCCTATTGATTGAGCTAGTAACAAGAAATTACTGTCCCTAGCTACAAAGTCAGTTTCAGAATTAAGTTCTAAAAGTAGTATGGAGTTATTATCTTCATAGAAATTTACAATGCCGTCAGCAGCGATTCTAGATCCTTTTTTATTTGCTTTTACACCTGCTTCTAGTCTAAAAAGCTTAACTGCTTCGTCAATATTATTATTAGCCTTATCTAAGTATTTTTTACAATCAAGTATTCCTGCCCCAGTCATTTGCCTTAATTGTTTAACTAGCTCTTTTGAATCAGTCATCTTTTGCTACTTCTTTTTTTGAATTAAGTGATACTTTTTTTACTTCTGTTGTTTTTAAAACCTTTTTAGCTTTAATAGATTTTTTCTGTTCTTTAGGTTCAGAAGAGGCAGTTGTTTTTTTTGGCTTTGACTCTTGTATAGTCTCTGATATTGATTTTAAAAATAAATCTATAGAAGACATGGCATCATCATTAGCTGGAATCATGTAGTCAACACCATCAAATGAATTATTGGAGTCAACTAATGCTATAACAGGTATATTCAACTTATTAGCTTCTTGAATTGCTATTCTTTCATAGCGAGTGTCTATGACAAATATTGCATCTGGAAGTTTAGTCAAATGCTGAACTCCTAATAAATTTTTTTCTAATCTTTCGATATTTCTTTTGAGATCTATCGCTTGTTTTTTTGATAAATTATATGCTTTTTGATTTTTAAACTTACTGCGTAAATCTTCTAGTTTCGCGATTGATTGTTTAACAGTATTAAAGTTAGTTAGAAGTCCTCCAAGCCATCTGTTATTTACATAAGGCATGGATGTTAAATCAGAATATTTTCTGACAATATCAGACGCTGCTCGCTTAGTTCCTATAAACATGATCTTGCCATTATTAGAAACTAGATTTTGTATAAATTTAGTAGCCTTATCAAAGTGCTCGGAGCTTTTTTCAAGATTAAGAATGTGAAGTTTTTTATGAGTTGTGTATATGTAAGGCTCCATTTTTGGGTTCCAATATTTTGTTCTGTGACCAAAGTGCACACCCGCATCAATCATATCCTTGATAGAAAGTCCGTTCATTTATAAAATACTCCAATAAATTTCTTAAAGTGTTGTATCATATTTGGGTGATTACAACAACAATAAACTGCTATTTTTTTAGTGAATTGCTTAAATTCAATAGGTTATGAAAGACTTTATAAAATCACCACAAGAAATTAGTAAAATGAGAGTTGCAGGTAAACTTGCAGCCGATGTTCTCATGATGATTAAAGAGTTTGTAAAACCTGGTATTTCAACAGGTGAACTAGATAGAATATGTCATGATTATATAGTTAATGTTCAACATGCTATACCTGCACCACTGAACTATAAAGGCTTCCCTAAATCCATATGTACATCTGTGAATCATCAGATTTGTCATGGTATTCCATCTGATTCTAAAAAACTCAAAAATGGTGATATCGTCAATATAGATGTAACGGTTATAAAAGATGAGTATCACGGAGATACAAGCAGAATGTACTTAGTAGGTAAGACGTCAACATTACCAAATAGGCTGTGTGAAGTAACAAGACAATCAATGATTGAAGGAATTAAGGTCATCAAACCTGGTTCAACAGTTGGTGATATTGGTGCTGCAATTCAAGAGTATGCTGAATCTAAAAATTACTCTGTTGTAAGAGAATATTGTGGACATGGTATAGGAAAAAAATTCCATGAAAGTCCGCAAATACTTCATTATGGCAAGAAAAATACAGGCTTAAAACTTGAAGAAGGGATGATATTTACAGTAGAGCCAATGATTAATGTAGGTAGCTACAAGACTAAGGTATTAAATGATGGTTGGACTGTAGTTACTCAAGATCATGAATTATCAGCGCAATATGAACACACTGTTCTTGTAACAAAAGATGGTTTCGATATATTAACTTTGAGGACAGAAGAGGATATTAATGAGTTTAAATAATGATATTGTGGCATTACTTGAGGATTTAATTAGCTTTGAATCAATAACTCCTGATGCTTCTGATTGCCAAAATTATATAGATAAATATCTATCTAAATCTAATTTTAAAACTGAATATAAAAAGTTTGATGATGTACAAAATATGATATCTACTTATGGAAGTGGAATGCCATGTTTGGCATTTATAGGCCACACAGATGTAGTACCTCCAGGAAATATTGAGTCATGGGAATCTCAACCATTCCAGCTTACTAAAAGGGATGATTTTTTAATAGGAAGAGGTACATCAGATATGAAAGGTGGTATAGCATGTTTCATGCAAGCTGTAAGAGAATTTATTGATGAAAATGATAAGATTCATGGCTCAATTAAATTAATCCTTACTGGTGACGAAGAAGGTGATGCCATCAATGGGATAAGAAAACTTGTTGAGAACAAGACATTTGATAAAAATGAATTAGATTATTGTTTAGTGGGAGAACCATCATCATCTGATTCTATAGGTGATGTTATTAGAAATGGCAGAAGAGGCTCAATAACAGGACATTTGACAATATTTGGTATACAGGGTCATGTGGCATATCCTGAAAAAGCTGAAAATCCAATACACTTGAGTTCAAAAATATTAAATCAATTTTTAGAAATAAAATTTGATAATGGTAATGATCATTTCCCGCCAACGTCATTTCAGATATCGAATATTAAAAGCGGAACTGGAGTAGATAATGTAATCCCTGGAAATACAAATATTGCATTTAATATCAGATATTCGACAGAAACAAATCATAATGAGATTAAAGATAAGATTATAAATATTCTTGACAAAAATAATTGTAGATATGAAATAAAATGGAAACATTCCGGGGAACCTTATTTAACCACTAAGAAAGATTTTGTAGATATATGCAAAGACTCAATCAAAGATGTTACAAATTTAGAAACAGTAGTAAGCACGAATGGAGGTACTTCTGATGGAAGGTTTATGGCTAAAGTTTGTGATGAAGTTGTTGAGTTAGGGCTTACAAATAGATCTATTCATAAGATTAATGAATGTGTACGTCAAAATGATTTAGAAATACTAATAAATATCTATAAAAAAATACTTACTAGGATATTTATCAAATAAAAGATGACTCAATAAGGCCTTTAGTGTAATCCTCACTAGGTTTTTCAAAAACATCTTTAGTCAAACCTTCTTCGATTATTTTAGAGTCCTTCATAACATACGTTCTATGGCATATTTTTTTAATTAGATGCAAATCATGGCTTATAAAGCAATAAGATAGATTATATTTATTTTGAAGATCCAGCAATAGCCTAACAATACTATCTTGTACTATTATATCTAGAGCGCTTGTAGGTTCGTCTAATATCAATAGTTTAGGTTGAAGAATTAAAGCACGTGCAATTGCTATTCTTTGCCTTTGACCCCCAGAAAATTCTTGTGGATATCGATACAACATGTTCTCATCTAATCCCACATCATTTAGAATATTAATACACATTTGATGAATTTTATTATTATCGACTTCTAAAAGGTTTTTCACTCCTTCAGAAATTATTTGGAATATAGTCATTCTTGGTGATAAAGATGAAAATGGATCTTGAAAAACAATTTGAAAGTTTCTCCTCAACTTTCGATCACATTTAATTTTTGATTCATTAATATAATCAATGATTTTTATGTTACCTTCATATGACAGGAGATGCATAATAGACATAGCTAATGTTGTTTTTCCTGAACCTGATTCACCGACAATACCAACCGACTCACCTTGTCTAATATTTATATTTATATTATCTAATGCTTTAAAATAACTTCTTTTTCTTTTAAAAAAACTATCTTTTGTCAAATATTTACAACTCAAATCTTGTGTCTCAAGAACGAGTTTATTACTCTTTACGGTGTCATCACGATAAGATGATGTTTTAAAATTAACTAATTTATTTGTATATTCATGTTTGGGATTTGAAAAAATCATATTAGAACTATTATCTTCTATAATTTCCCCCTCTTTCATAACAAGTATTCTCTCACAATAAGTTTTAATTAAATTAATATCATGTGAAATTAATATTAATGCCATGCCTAGATTGTTTTTTAATTTCAGTAGCATATCTAAGATTTGCTTTTGTAGTGTTACATCTAGGGCGGTTGTTGGTTCATCAGCTATAATAATCTTTGGCTTTCTAATAATAGACATAGCAATCATGAAGCGTTGTCTTTGCCCGCCTGAGAGCATATGTGGGTAACTTGATAGAGTTTTATCAACATCTTGCAATCCGACAGATTTTAATGTTTCGAGTACATTTTTGTTTGTAATATAATAATTGGATAATGCTAAGCATTCATTGATTTGCGATTCAAGATTCTTCACAGGGTTTAGTGATAACATAGGCTCTTGAAATATCATAGATAGTTCATTACCTCTAATTAATGATAAACTCTCGTTAGATAAATTCAGAATATTATTATTCTCAAAAATAATTTCACCGCTTAATCTAAATACATCCGTATTCAATAACCCTAATGCAGATAAAGCAGTTATTGATTTTCCTGATCCTGATTCTCCAACGATTCCTAAAGATTCGCCTTTATCCAATTTAAAGGATATATTTTTAACTAGATTTTTATTTGTATTTTTTAAATCAATACCAAAGTTTTTATACTCGAGTATACTCATGATGATTTACCACTGATAGATTCTCTAAATCCCTCACCAATAAATATTAATAAAAGTAGTGTTCCTACCAATACGAAAAAAGTAGTTAATGATATCCACCATGCAGATATATTGTCTTTTCCCTGTGCTAATAGCTCTCCTAGGCTTGGAGTAGTTGGTGGAACGCCTAACCCTAAAAAATCTAGGCTAGTTAAAATTAATATTGCGCCGCTAATCCTAAATGGTAAAAAAGTAACGACTGAAATTAGGCTATTAGGCAATATATGTTTAATGATTATTTGCCAGTCTGTCAATCCTAGTGTGCGTGCTGCATTAACATAATCCATATTACGTCCCTTTAAGAATTCAGCTCTCACATAATCAGATAGTCCTATCCAGCCAAATAGCGATAGAAGAATTATAAGTAATAAGATACTTGGCTCAAATATAGAGGCAAATATTATAAGAATATAAAGTTCAGGCATGGAACCCCATATTTCGATAAACCTTTGAAGATATAAATCAGTTCTTCCTGCGAAATATCCCTGAATAGCGCCGAAAAATAGACCAATGAGAATTCCAATAGCAGTTAAAGCTAGAGCAAAAATAACGGATAGTCTAAAGCCATATATCAGTCTCGCTAATACATCTCTCCCCCTGTCATCAGTACCCAGCAGATTATGTGCCGATGGAGGTGAAGGATTAGGTTCTGAGTTATTAAAATTAATAGAATTATAGGAATGTGGGTTAGGAGGAAATAGAGCCCAGTTTTTATTTTCATTCAACAGAGTAGTTATATAGAATCCTTTATAGTCTGGAGTAGTCTCTAGTTCACCGCCAAAATCTTTTTCTGTATAGTTGATGACGTAAGGGAAATAGATATTATCATCAATGCTCATGATTATAGGTTTATTGTTACTTATAAGCTCAGAAAAAAGACTTAAAACAAACAACGTACTAAAGATATATAATGAATAAATACTTCTTTTATTCTTTTTGAAATTATTCCAAATAATATAAAAAGTATTCATTAAGAATTCCTATGTGCATTTGAGGATGAAAATTTAATTCTAGGATCTACATAAACATACATTATGTCAGTGAGTAACTTTGTTAAAAGACCTATTAAAGTAAATATAAATAGTGTACCCATAACTACAGGATAGTCTCTTTGAATAATTGCTTCATAAGAAAGTAGACCTATTCCATCGAGTGAAAATATTGTCTCAATTAATATACTTCCTGTGAAAAATGCAGATACAAATTGTGCTGGGAAGCCAGTTAAAATAGGTATTATTGCATTCTTGAAAACATGAGAATAAAGAACTCTATTCTCACTCAAGCCTTTGGCTCTAGCTGTAACAACATATAATTTATTTATTTCATCTATGAAGCTATTTTTGGTAAGCATAGTCATAACTGCAAAACTACCTATTACGAGACATATTATTGGTAGGGTTATGTGCCAGAGATAATCACTAATTTTTCCAAAAAAACTAAGGTCTGACCAATTATCAGATACAAGACCTCTTGTTGGAAAAATATCAAAAAAACTTCCTCCGCCTAAAAGTACGATTAATCCTATTCCTAGAACAAAGCCAGGAATAGAATATCCGATCAGAATAATAGTACTAGATATAATATCAAAATTGCTACCGTCATTGATTGCTTTTTTAATACCAAGCGGTATGCTTACAGCATATACAATTATGAATGACCACAGTCCTAGAGTGATTGATACGGGAAGTTTACTCAAAATTAATTCACCAACACTTTGGTTGTGGAAATAACTTGTTCCTAAATCAAAAACAGTATAGTTACCAATCATAATTAAAAATCGTTCAAAAAAAGGTTTATCAAAACCATAAAATTTATTAAGTTGCTGTAAATGCTCTTCTGAAAGTCCATTAGAACCTCGATATAAGTTAGAAGAAGATGAAGATTCTGTAATAGAATCTAATCCAGACAATTTATTTACTAATTGCTCGACAGGTCCGCCCGGTACAAATTGAATAATTAAAAAAGTAAAAAACAGAATACCTATCAATGTTGGAATCATTAGAAGTAGTCTTTTTAAGATATATAAAATCATTTCATTGACCATGTTTGTAAAACATAATTAGTTGCCTGATAGTATAAAGGTTTAATATTAGGTTGAATGAATTTATCATAATATGCAATGCGGTGTGTATTTATATACCAATTAGGCACTAAATAATATTGATTCCAGAGTAATCTATCTAATAAATGAGCTGCGGTAATTAATTCTTTTCGATTTGAAGAATAAATTATTTTATCAATTATCTTGTCTACATCATTATCTTTTATTCCAGGAAAATTAAAAGCACCAGATTTATCATAGCTTATTGAGGAAAACATACTTAATAATTCACTACCTGGTGATTGTGACTGTGGATAACTAACAACGGTCATATCAAAATCGTAGCTATCTAATCTTTGTTGATATAAAGAGAGATCAACAGTTCGATAATTAAGTACTATCCCAAGTCTTTTTAAATTATTTCTAAAAGGAGCAAGAATTCTTTCAAATCCTTTTTGTGCTAAAAGAAAGTTTATTGTAATCGCTTCATTTCTAGGTGAATACAGTTGATTTTCTTTTATATAATAGCCAGACTGATCAAGTATTTTTTTTGCTAAAACTAATGAATTTCTATATTCAGCAGGACTATTATTAATTGGTAAAATAATCTTATCTTTAATTTTAATAGAATCTATTGAAAGATTTTTAGACAATAATAATTCGTCTTCTGAAACATTTACACTTGCTGACAGTTCACTATTACTAAAATAACTATTTGATCTTAAATATTGATTATAAAATAAGTTTTTATTCGACCATTCAAAATCAAAAACAATACTAATAGCTTTTCTAAGATTAATATCTGAAAAAATATCTTTGCGAGTATTAAATGCAAAACCTTGTATTCCAGTATTATTCTTATGAATAAGTTCAGTTTTAATTATCTTCTTATTTACAAAATTAGGGCCACTATAGTCTCTTGCCCATCTTTTAGAATGATTTTCCAAAATATAATCATATTCACCGGCTTTGAATGCTTCTAATGCTACTGTCATGTCTTTATAGTATTTGATAGTGATAGAATCAAAGTTATACATATGTTTTCGTGAAGGTTTGTTGATAGCCCAATAATCTTTGTTTCTTATATACGTAATGTATTTACCTATACTGTATTCCTTAATATCATAAGGTCCACTAGTTATAGGTATTTTTCTTGTGGCATTTGGAAAATTTTCAGCAGATAACCAATCTCTAGAAAAAATTGGCAAGTCTCCGATCATCATATGTAGTTCAGGATTCTTTCTTTTAAAAAAAAATATAATAGTTCTCTCGTTTATAACTTTAGATTCTTTTATATCAGACCAATAGATTCTATATTGAGGATGAGCTGATGCAGAGGTTAATAATTCAAAAGAATACTTTACATCAAGAGCGGTAATAGGTTGAGAGTTACTAAATCTTGCAGATTTATCTAAAGTAAATGTCACAGATAATTCATCATCAGAGAGTGCATAAGATTCTGCTACGAGAGCATAACTCGAGGACGGCTCATCTAAGCTTCTTGTCATTAATGTATCAAACATTAAGTTATTTATTTGTGCTGGCGCTAATGATTTAAGAAGAAATGGATTAAGAGAATCAAAAGTACCAAAAGCAGAAATTGTTATGCTGCCGCCTTTCTTTGATTTTTTATTTACATAATCAAAACTATCAAAATTATTATATTTTGCAGAGTATCCTATACTTATTGATTCATTCGCATAAATATAATTATTATGAAATATTAAGATTAATAATAGAGCAATTACTTTCTTTAATCTCATTACTCTATAATGTACTATATTACAAATATATTATGAATCTAAATGAAAAAAATGTTTTGGTAACAGGTATAGCGAGTAATAGATCTATATCCTATGCAATTGCAAAAAAACTAAGCGAATCTAATGCAAACGTAATCATTGCATATCAAAATGAAAGGCTCAAAGATAGGGTGTTGAAGTTAAAAGATGATCTTAAAATAGATTTAGATGCGTATCAATGCGACCTCTCAGAGGATAGTGAAATTTTATCCATGAAAGAAAAAGTAGTTAGTAAATATGGAAATCTTGATGGGATTGTCCATTCTGCAGCCTTTGCACCAAGAGAAGAGCTTAATGGGAAATATCTTGACAATGTCACAAGAAACGGGTTTTCTCTAGCACACGACATAAGCTCATACAGTCTCACAGCACTCTGTAAAATATTTAGAGATTCGCTTAATGAGTCCTCCTCTATCGTAACACTGTCTTATATCGGTGCTCAAAGAGTTGTTCAAAATTACAATGTCATGGGTATAGCTAAAGCTAGCCTAGAGGCAAGTATAAAGTATCTTGCTGATTCTCTTGGTGCGCAAAAAATTAGAGTTAATGCAATATCAGCTGGACCTATTAAGACGCTCGCAGCGGCAGGTATCAGTGGTTTTAATCAAATACTTGATATTTATGAAAAAAAATCACCGATTAAAGAAAATATAACTACTAAGGATGTTGCTAACGTAACCTATTTTCTATTATCAGACTTATCTTCTTCGGTAACAGGACAAACATTATATGTTGATAATGGGTTTAATATAGTTGGTTATTGATCTAAATATTCTTCATTTACATCAATTTCAAATTCATCATACTTCGAGACATAAAAACTATTGTAGTCTCCTTCTGAATTAGTATTATCTAAAAAGTCATAGAAATTATCATTATTGATTTTTTCGACATCTAGGACCTGATCAAAAGAATCAAGCTTTAACAGCAAGTAGTGCTCTGAAGATAATTTATGAGAAACAAAGCCGTCAGTAACAGGCTGATCATTAATTATAGTCATAATTTCTTTGTCGTATTTATCATCATAGTTATATACCTTAAATGATTGAAAATTCGTATAAGTGCCATTATTGAGAGATTTCAATGTTTCCTGTACAATTTTACTAAGTTTACTATTGATTTGTTTTGTATAGAGCAAAGCTTTAATTGCATCTTCAGTATCCGTAAGCGGTAATTGTTTAGGGGGGAAATATTTTACTTTTTTTACAAATAATACGTCATCATTACCGATATAAATGGGTTTGTATAGTTTATCACTTTTGATATTATCAAATAATTGCACCAAAACATTGGATGATAAAATCTTATTTTTGTAACTTACACTAATCCTAGGAGTTTTTACAAGTTTTAAATTGAAGCTATTAGCAATATTATTTAGAGAAGTATTTTTTATGAATAAATTATGTTTTATATTATCCAAAGTTGCGTAGAATTCAGCTGATCCTTTATTTGCTAGTAATTTATTTTTGATATCACCTTTTACCATGTCAAAAGGTTTATTACCTCTTTTATGAATCTCTATCAATTGGATAATATGAATAGCATTAGATTCAGTAGTAATAATTTTCAAATCTTCTTTATTCATGCCAATAATATTATTTTTAATGATATCAGGCATCTCTCCGAGAGAAAGTTTACCTAAATATCCCTTATTATTTTTAGAATCATCATCTACCTGAAATTCTTGTGTTACATCTAGAAGAGTTGTCCCTTTCGTAAGTTTCTCATAAGCTTTTTTAGCAGATTTTAGAGTTTCATCTTTATTATCTTTGATAGGAAATACTAGGTGATTTAATTCATATTGATCGTCAAGCTTATACTTTCCAGACGATAGATTTTTTTCATATACACTTACTAGCTCATTTTCTTTTATCTTCGCCGAATTAATGAAATCAGATTTACTTAATCTAATATATTCAAACTCTGCCTCATCATCAGAAAGAAATGATTCTCTATTATTTTGATAGTAATCATTAATATCATTAAGGGTTATATTAATTTCATTTTGTATGAGATTTTTTTTGATTTCTACAAGCCTGCCGGATTTTAGATGGTAATTAGCAGCAACATTAATTTTCTTATCGAAAACACTAAGTAAGGAAGTATCTGTAATCGCTTTTCTCATTTGATCTCTAATGCCTCTCTGGTAGACATATTGTTCATATACTTCTGGATTCATATTAATTAAAAATAATCGTCTTTTATAAAGTTGTGAATTAAATCCGTTCTCATCTTTAAATGATGACGTGTTTTGAATATCATCAATAATTGATTCGTCGCTAAATACTAAATTCGCATTTGTAGAAATATTATTTTCTATATTTCTTCTAATTAAATTATCAATAGTAATTTTTTTAATAAATTTATTTGTGTAAATTGGAGGGATTGATCCTTGGTAGTTTTTTCTCAAGACATCTTTAAACTGTCCCATTTCTTGACGGACTACAGATTTACTAACTTCTTGATCATTAACCCTAAATGCATATCGTTCTTGATTGGTGCCGTATTCACCAACACCGAGAAAAACTAAAGGTATGGCCACAAGCACCACTAGTAATACTACTATCCATGTTTTTAATTTATCTCTTATGGCTGTTAACATCTTTTTTATTTTAAAGTACGGAGACGAAGGGACTCGAACCCTCGACCTCCTGCGTGACAGGCAGGCATTCTAACCAACTGAACTACGCCTCCGTGGTAAATATGTTAACACAAAAGTCCTATGCTAAAGAAGCAGCTTGTGCTGCTTCTTATTAAAATTTGTGGTGGGTGATGTAAGATTCGAACTTACGACCCCCGCCTTGTAAGGGCGGTGCTCTAACCAGCTGAGCTAATCACCCTTAACTAGACTACTAACTAATTAAGAGCATCTTTGAAAGCTTTACCAGCTTTGAAAGAAGGTACTGTAGAAGCTGCAATTTGGATAGATTCTCCTGTTCTTGGATTTCTTCCTGTTCTAGCTTCACGTTTTTTTGCTTTAAAAGTACCGAATCCAACAAGTGTTACTTCGTTATCACTTTTTAGCGCATTAGTTACTACATTGATTATTGCCTCCACATGAGCAGTCGCATCAGATTTACTACTTCCAGCTGCTTCAGAAACGGCACTTATAAATTCTGCTTTATTCATTTAACACCTCTTTAATATCAGATTTATAGAATGTTGATTTCTTAATCAACATACGCCAATTCTACAACAATATTAATCAAAAAGGTGATAAATTCTTGTAAAAAAAAGCTGGTAATAATTAATCTTTTCGTTTAAGGAGAGATGAGAGTATTTTGACTATTGTAAGTTTTTAGGCATATCTGCTTTTTTTGATTTTGAAGTAATGGCTTTCTTTTGTTTTATTTTACTTTTAACTGGTTTACCTTTAAGCGCCAAAGTGAAAACTTCATCAACAAACTTTACAGGATGGATTTTAATTTTATCTGAGATAACTTTAGGCATATCTCTTAGATCTTTTTCATTATCTTTAGGGATAATTACCTCTTTGATACCAGAACGAAGAGCAGCAAGAAGTTTTTCTTTCAAACCTCCTATTTCCAATACCTCTCCTCTAAGGGTTATTTCTCCCGTCATAGCAATATCAGATCTTATGGGAATTAATGATAATGTGGACGCCACAGCAAGAGCCATGGTTATTCCAGCACTTGGGCCATCTTTTGGAGTTGCACCTTCCGGCACGTGAATATGAATGTCATTATTATCAAACTGATCGATGTCTATTCCTAGAGAAGCTGTCCTAGTTTTTACTACAGTTATAGCAGCTTTAATGGACTCTTGCATAACATCACCGAGTTGACCTGTTTGCGTTACTTTGCCTTTTCCGGTCATAGCTACGCATTCTATTCTTAACATTTCTCCACCCACCGATGTCCAAGCAAGACCGTTGGCTTGTCCAATCATATCTTTCTTGTCACAAACCATTGAAGAAAATCTTTTAACACCCAAGTAATCCTCAATTAGAGAAGGTATTAATTTTATTGTTTTTTTCTCAGACATTAAAATATTTTTAACAGCTTTTCTACAAATCTTATTGATTTCACGGTCTAGGCTTCTTACTCCTGCCTCTCTTGTATATGAAATAATTATATCTTTAATTGTTTGTACAGGAATAGTCAATTCTTTATTCTTTAGTCCATTAAGTTTAAACTGTTTTGGAACAAGGTATTTCTTTGCAATCTCAAGTTTCTCATTTTCTGTATATCCTGGAAGCCTGATGATTTCCATTCTATCTAAAAGTGGTGCAGGTATTGTATCCGTAGAATTTGCTGTCGCAATAAACATTATGTTAGATAGATTAAAGTCAACCTCTAAGTAATGATCGTTGAAAACATTATTTTGTTCAGGATCCAATACTTCTAAAAGTGCAGACGATGGGTCACCGCGAAAATCCATCGCCATTTTATCTATTTCGTCTAATAAAAATAGAGGATTATTAGTTTTTACTTTCGCAAGATTTTGCATAATTTTACCAGGCATAGAGCCAATGTAGGTCTTACGATGTCCTCTTATTTCAGCTTCATCTCTAACACCACCGAGTGACATTTTGATAAACTTTCTCGTAGTTGCTCTTGCGATAGATTTCGCTAGAGATGTCTTACCGACCCCAGGTGGTCCAACTAAGCACAGAATAGGACCTCTTATTTTATTTACTCTTTTAGTAACAGCAAGATATTCAAGTATCCTCTCCTTAATTTTTTCTAGACCATGGTGATCTTCATCAAGGATATTAGTTGCATTATTCATATCAGTTGATATTTCAGTAGACTGGTTCCACGGAAGGCTGATTAATATATCAAGATAATTCCTGACTACTGTAGCTTCAGCAGACATAGGAGACATCATTTTAAGTTTATTAAATTCAGAAATTGCTTTGTCTTTAGCATCGCTGGGCAAATTAAGATTATTAATTTTTTGCAATAATTGATCTAAATCATTTGATTCATCGCCTATCTCTCCTAGCTCTTTCTGAATCGCTTTCATCTGTTCATTAAGGTAATACTCTCTTTGACTTTTTTCCATTTGCTGTTTGACTCGACTTCTTATTTTCTTCTCTACGTGAAGAATATCAAGTTCGCCTTCCATAGCTTTAATTAAATATTCACATCTTTTTTTAATATCTAATAATTCTAAAACTTTTTGTTTTTCATCTAATTTTAAGGTCATGTGCGCAGCTATGCTATCAGCTAATTTTGACAAATCATCAATTCCAGTTATCGATGATATAACTTCAGGGGGGACCTTTTTATTTAGTTTGACATAATTGGAAAATGTATCCTCAAGTGTTCTAAATAGAGCATCGTATTGGTTATCTGAGACAGAATCTTCATTGTCAATATTTAAAAAGGTACATGATAATTTTTCATTAGATTCAACTTTATCTATTTTAACTCTAGATGTCCCCTCAACAAGGACTTTCATAGTACCGTCCGGAAGCTTGAGTAATTGTAAGATATTTGCAACAGTTCCTATAGAATATAAATCTTTCAATTCAGGTTGATCTATCTCAGCGCTTTTCTGAGTAACTAAAACAATATTCTTATCATGATTCTTCATTGAGTCATCCAATGATTTTATTGACAGATCTCTTCCAACAAATAGTGGTACAACCATATTTGGGTATATAACAACGTCTCTGAGAGGTAGTAGAGGGAGGTTTATATATTGCTTTTTCATATTGTAAATCTATGGTCTAATTAGCAGATATCAAGACTTGGTTGATTCTTTTTTTGTATTTTTTGACTTGTATATTAAAAGTGGTTCTGATTCTGAATTAACAACATTTTTATCGATAACAACCTTAGATATGTCATCTTGTGATGGTAAATCATACATAGTATCAAGAAGGATACTCTCAATAAGGGTTCTTAGTCCTCTCGCGCCAGTTTTTCTCTTCATAGCTTTTTTAGAGATTGCTGAGAGAGCGTCTTTCCTGAACTCTAGCTCACAACCCTCCATATCAAAAAGTTTTTTATATTGGTTAACTAATGCATTTTTAGGTTCTGTAAGTATTCTTATAAGTGATTCTTCATCTAACTCATCAAGTGTTGCTATAACCGGTAACCTACCGACAAATTCAGGGATTAATCCAAATTTAATTAAATCCTCAGGACCAATACTCTCAATTGATTCTGCAAAAGTTTTATCAAGTTTAGTGTCTTTGACTTCAGCAGAGAATCCAATACCTGAGTTATTTTTTCTTTTATTGATGATTTTATCAATACCAGAAAATGCTCCGCCAACAATAAACAACATGTTAGAGGTATCGACTTGAAGAAATTCCTGCTGTGGATGCTTTCTTCCTCCTTGTGGTGGTACGGAGGCTATCGTACCCTCAATTAATTTAAGTAATGCCTGCTGTACACCTTCACCTGACACATCCCTGGTGATAGATGGATTATCAGATTTCCTTGATATCTTATCTATCTCATCTATGTAAACGATACCAGTTTGTGCTTTCTCAACATCATAATCACACTTTTGGAGTAATTTTTGAATTATGTTTTCGACATCTTCACCCACATAACCAGCTTCAGTTAAAGTAGTAGCATCAGCAATTGTGAAAGGCACATTTAATAATTTAGCGAGCGTTTCAGCAAGTAAGGTTTTTCCAGAGCCAGTTGGACCTATAAGTAAAATATTACTTTTATTTAACTCTACATCATTTTTTTTAGGTGTTATGTTAAGTTTTTTATAATGGTTGTAAACAGCAACGGATAATACTTTTTTTGCGTAGGGTTGCCCAATCACATAATCATCAAGTATTTCATTTATTTCATGAGGTTTAGGAAGCTTATCTTTAGACTTCGAAGACTTTTCCTCTAATTCATCGCTAATAATCTCATTGCAAAGATCCACGCACTCGTCACAAATAAAGACAGAAGGTCCTGCAATGAGTTTTGCTACTTCATTCTGGTTTTTGCCACAAAAAGAGCAGTGCAAAAGTTTAGATGAATTTTTTGTATTATCTTCCATATCAATACTCTGATTTAAGTATACAAGGAAACTTGTTTAAAGCAAATCGAGTGGATTAAAGGTTATTTTCTTGAGAGTAAAATTTCGTCAATTAAACCATACTTCTTTGCATCTTCAGGGTTCATAAAATTATCTCTTTCGGTATCTGACTGAATTTTCTTTATGGTTTGACCGGTATTTTTAGATAAAATTTCATTGAGTCTTTTTCTGATACTTAATATTTCCTTTGCTTGTATCTCAAAGTCTGTTGCTTGTCCCTGGAATGATCCTAATGGTTGATGAATCATTACGCGTGAATTTGATAAACAGAATCTCTTTTTTTTATCACCTGCGCATAAAAGTACAGCTCCCATGCTAGCAGCTTGCCCAACACATAGAGTGCTGACAGAGGGTTTTATAAAATTCATTGTGTCTAGGATAGACAGCCCAGCTGTAACGCTACCACCTGGTGAATTAATATACAAAGATATATCAGCTTTAGGGTCTTCCGATTCTAAAAACAGAAGTTGAGCGACAATGAGATTTGATAGATTATCGTCAATTGGTCCGGTCAAAAAAATAATTCTTTCCTTTAGAAGTCTTGAATAAATATCAAAAGCTCTCTCCCCTCTTGATGTAGATTCTACAACCATAGGAACTAAATTATTATGTAGATTACTCATCCATTATCTCTGCAAATGTTTTCTCAATTTTAGTAACAGACGCTTTGTCTATAACATACTCTACTATAGCATTTTCTACCATTTTATTCTTTATATCCATGAGAGTTGATTCTTTATCCTTTTTAAGCTTCTCACTATAGAATTGTCTAAATGAAGGCGATTGTTCGTTACAAAAGTCAATTGCTTCTTGATCCGAAA
>CBFHLA010000012.1:0-20666 GCA_965656575.1 Gammaproteobacteria bacterium | reverse complement strand
CAAGTACTTTGAAAATAATCTCTCTCGTTATGATAATCAGACACTATTGTTATCATATATAGATTTACTACAAAAAAATAATCTTGATGAACTTGCAGTCTTATATTTTAAAAATGGAAAAGTAAAAAAAGATAGAATTACAACGAGAAAATACTCTAAGTCACTATCAAAATTAAATAAATCAAATATGGCGATTCAAAATTTAGAAAGTTATCTTGAAAATTCATCAGTTACCGACAGGGAAGTATCATTTGAATTATTAGGTTTGTACTTAAAGGCTAATAAACATGATAAGTCAAAATTACTTGCAGATAAGCTTGTGAATATAGATTATTCTGACAATGATTTTATTTTTAGAGTTGCATTGTTGTGTTTTGATAGCAAAAATTTCAATTTATCTGAAAAATATTTCAATATACTGCTAGCACATTCATATGCTTCGGATAATATCAATTTTTTCCTTGGTCAAATTGACTATGAAAAAGGCAGGTATGAAGAGGCATTACTTCACTATGATAGAATTCAACAGGGTACATTTATCAACACTAAGATCTTAAATACTTCGAAAGCATTGTATAAAAAATATGGTATCGAAAAAGCTTTATTATTTATTGAAAATGAAATAAATGTAAAAAATGAGACTGATCTTCTCAGATTGCTGTCATTAAAATTGTCAATTTATGAGGAGGCTAAGGAAATAGATAATATTATTGATGTTTCCAATAAAATATTGGCGGATTTCCCTGATAACGTAAGGACGCTATACGCAAGAGCTATTGCATATGAGAAAAAAGGAAATATTTTAAATATGAGTAAAGATTTTGAAAAAATGATTGAGCTTGATCCATATGATTCTATTGCTTTGAATGCATATGGCTACAGCTTGTCAATTAACAATGAGCAGCTTGATAAGGCTGAAACCTTAATTAAAAGAGCAATGGATATAGATCCAGGAAACCCAGCTATAATTGATAGTCTTGCATGGATTTTATATCTAAATGGTTCTTATGAAACAGCATATGAATATTCTTCACTTGCATATTCTAAAGATCAAGATCCAGAAATAGTTGAACATTATTATAAAATCTTATTGAAAATGAATCGAGTTAATAAGGCAGAGGAAATACTTAAGGAATCTTTAATGAATAATCCAAATAATAAACAATTACTTGAACTATTAAATAGCAATCAAAATGTATCAGCAATTAAAATGTAGGTCTTTTGCCAAGCTTAACCTATGCCTGCATGTTACAAACAAAAGAAATGATGGTTATCATGAGATAGAGAGCATATTTGAAACAATTAATTTATATGACGAATTATCATTTAAACAAAATAATGCTAATAGCATAAGATTTACGTCTGATTCAAAAAAAATTAATCCATTAGATAATTTAATAACTAAAACATATAAAGAGATTTCTAATATTTATGATATACCCGGCATAGATGTACTATTAAAAAAAAATATTCCTATTGGAGGTGGTTTAGGTGGAGGAAGCTCTAATGCTGCAGCTACACTTCATGCATTAAATTCACTTTTTAAACTCAATATTTCCTCAAAGAAGCTTTTAGAAATCGCGCAAAAGATAGGTTCTGATGTACCTTTTTTTATCAATGGCGGTTCTGCAATTGTAAGAGGTAGAGGGGAAATAATAGATAAAATTGATCGAGATGAGAAATTTTATATTATTGTCATTTCAGACTTAGTTATTCATACAAAAGATATATTCGAAAATTTGCGCTCGGACTGCTATGTAAATGCAGTCAAAAATATTGATTTGCTAAAGTCTCAACATAACTGTCTTGAAAATCTAGTTATGTCAAAATATCCTACTCTAAAAGAGACAAAATATTGGCTTTCCTCCTTTGGTAGAGTTAGAATGTCCGGTACAGGAAGCACGCTATACATTGAGTATGATAATTACGAAAGTGCAGAAAAGGCCAATAGGGAAATTGGACGAAAATACAAGTCATTAATGGTGAGTAGTCTAAAATCGTATGATGTTTTTTCTTAATAATTTGGGGTGTAGCCAAGCGGTAAGGCAGCGGGTTTTGATCCCGTCATTCGGAGGTTCGAATCCTTCCACCCCAGTTTCAGGACAATTGAATGGTTGATTTAAGAACTTCGATGATATTCTCCGGCAATGCTAATAAAGCATTAGCTAAATCTGTAGCTAAAAATCTAGGAATGACACTCGGGAAAGCTTCTGTAAAAACTTTTAGTGATGGTGAAATTTCAGTTGAAATAGAAGAAAATGTAAGAGGGCAAGATGTATATATTATTCAGCCGCTCTGCGATCCTGTTAATAATAATCTTATGGAATTACTAATAATGGCAGATGCCTTAAAAAGGTCATCTGTTGATAGAATATCAGTTGTTTTGCCATATTTTGGATATTCACGTCAAGACAGAAGAGCGAGATCTGCACGAGTTCCAATAACAGCTAAAGTCGTTGCAAATATGTTAACAAGTATGGGAGTTGAGAGACTACTAACAATTGATCTTCATGCTGATCAAATTCAAGGTTTCTTTGATATTCCTGTAGACAATATTTATGCAACACCATTATTTTTAGCAGACATTCATAAGCAAAACTATGAAGATATAATTGTAGTGTCACCAGATGTAGGCGGAGTAGTGAGAGCTAGAGCACTTGCCAAACAACTTAATTCTGATTTAGCAATAGTAGATAAAAGAAGACCAGAAGCTAATGTATCAGAAGTTATGCAAATTATCGGAGATGTTAAGGGAAAATGTTGCATTATAGTAGATGATATCTGTGATACGGCAGGTACATTATGCCATGCTGCAGATGCGCTTAAAGAGAAAGGAGCATCATCAGTGTATGCATATATCACACATCCTATATTCTCAGGAAAAGCTGATCAAAACATTATCAGCTCAACAATTGATGGAATAATAGTTACAGATACAATCAAACTGTCTAAGAAAATCATTGATACTCAAAAAATTAGACAAATTACTGTAGCAGAGATGTTAGCGGAAACTTTAAGAAGAATTGATAATAAAGAATCTGTTAGTTCACTTTTCGTAGAATAAGAGTATAATCCTTACAAAATATTATTATGAACACTGAATATATATTAGAAGCAAAAACTAGAGACAGCGTAGGCACTGCGACTTCTAAGAAAATTAGAAGAGATAAAGGTATTCCTGCAGTGGTTTACGGTGATATAAAAAATAGCAATATAGTCCTTGATGCTAATGAAGTTGCCAAACAAGTCAAAGATTCTGGATTTTACAGTAATGTCATTAAATTAACATTAGGTAAAGAAACTATTGATGTTATTTTAAAAGACCTTCAAAGAGACCCAAGAAAATCAAATATTACACATATGGACTTTTTTGCTGTTGATAAAAATAAAGCAGTAATTGTAAACGTTCCTATTATGTTTATAAATGAAGAAACATGTGTTGGTGTTAAAATGGGTGGCGGTATGATTTCTCATATTCAATCAGAGCTTGAGGTTTCTTGTCTGCCTAAAGATATACCAGAAAATATCACAGTCGATATTGCTGAACTTGAAATAGGACATAGTGTTCATTTATCTGAAATTAAGATGCCGGCTAATGTTGTACTGGCAACACCAGTTGATGACGAACATGATTCACCCGTAGTCAGTTGTTATGAGCCTAAGGCAGAGAAAGTAGAAGAAGTCGAAGCTGCTCCAGCAGACGCTGAAGCTAGCGAAGGTGGAGATAAAGCCGATACTGCTGAGCCGAAAGAAGAAGAAAGTAAGTAATATTTCAACATGATCCCTGAAGATAACCTTCCAGCATTGATTGTCGGACTAGGTAACCCTGATAAAAAATTTCTCCCTACAAGGCATAACATAGGGTTTTGGTTCATAGAATCTTTAGCAGACAATCTTCGAGTCACATTTAATGATAATTTGAAAAAGGGAATACAAGAGACATCTTATGTATCCGAAAAAATTAACATCAAGCTTCTCAAGCCTATGACATTTATAAATGATAGCGGAACCCCGCTTAAAAACTTTATTAAAAACACAAATATTACGCCATCAAAAATAATTGTAGCCTATGATGATTTAGATTTAGCTGCAGGCAAAATAAGACTTAGATTTTCAGGAGGTAGTGGTGGCCATAATGGCATAAAAGATATAATAGAAAAGCTAGGTACTAAAGATTTTTGGAGATTAAAAATTGGAATTGGAAAACCTGTTTCAAAAGACGATGTAATATCATATGTTCTTGGAAAACCATCTCCGAATGATAGAGATGATATAAACAAAGCTATAGAAACTATAATTCATAATTCACAAGACTTGCTTCAAGGCTCGTATACTAATTTTATGAATAATCTTAATGGAGATTTAAATGGGGTTTAAGTGCGGTCTAGTAGGTATGCCTAATGTAGGAAAGTCATCTATATTTAATCTTTTAACTTCTCAAAAAATCGACGCTAAGAATTTTCCTTTTTGTACCATTGATCCAAATGTTGCCACAGTAGAAGTACCTGATGAAAGACTGGATAAACTCTCAGACCTGAATTCTTCCAAAAGCAAAATTAATGCAGTCATTGAGTTTGTTGATATTGCTGGTCTAATAAAAGGAGCTTCAAAAGGAGAAGGCCTAGGAAATGACTTTTTAACACATATTAGAAATACAGATGCCATCGCACATGTCGTAAGATTTTTTATTGATGAAGATATAATTCATGTAAACGGCAAACCTAATCCTGAATCAGATTTTAATGACATAAATACAGAACTAATACTCTCAGATATTACCACCATAGAAAGTGTTATGAATAGAATTACAAAAGGTAAAGTATCTGAAAAAGAAAAACTTACTTTAAAAGAAGAAGCAACTCAAGCTCTTGATAAATTAAATGCTAATACTTTCTTAGAAAAAAATGATCTTGAAAAAGTTCAAGAAACGTTCCCTGATATTAAATTATTAACTCAAAAGCCAATGTTTGTTATAGCAAATATTAATGAGGATACTTCTAAAGATGAATTAGATAAGTTTAAAAATAATATAGCTAAAAATATAAAAGTTGTTGAGGTAAATGTAAAAGTAGAGACGGATCTTAATGAACTTACAAGTGAAGAAAAAAAAGAGTTCATGGAAGAGTTTGGTATAGAGGAGTCTGCGCTATCGAAAATTATTAAAAGCGGATACAGTTTACTTGATTTAAAAACGTTCTTCACATCTGGAGAGAAAGAATCTAGAGCATGGGCTGCAAAAAAGTATTTTAATGCTCAGGAATGTTCAGGTATTATACATACAGATATTCAAAAAGGGTTTATCAGAGCAGAGACTGTCTCTTATAATGACTACATTGAAAGCGGAAGCGAACAAGCTTCAAAAGCTAATGGAGTTTGGAGACAAGAGGGAAAAGATTATATTGTTCAAGAAGGCGATGTAATTTATTTTAGATTTAATATTTAAGGTCATGTAGCTCAGTTGGTTAGAGCACAGCACTCATAACGCTGCGGTCGGTGGTTCAAGTCCACCCATGACCATGAATCTAGAAATATAAATTTACACCAAGTCTTAATGTGATGTTATGCCGCCTATGACCACTGACAATTATATATCTTTATAAAATCAATGATATTTCTACTCTCAGTTACTCTTCGTACCCTAGGCTTGAAAGGAGAGCTCCAGCATGTTCGTTAAAATATTGAATTTCTTCCATGGAAAGTTCACTCTTCCAACGCCCTACACCTGCTTTGGTAATGGATTGATTGGCCAAGGCATTGTTTGGATATTTCATAGGATTCCTCAGTTCATTATCAATATTTTCATGATGCAGTATCGCATCGCTCCAAGGTAGTTCTAAAAAATCAAGAATTCTAATCATCGTGGCACGTGGATTTGCAACCAATTCCTCATACATGACTGGCAACACACGATTGTCACCATGCCATTCCAAGCCGAGCGTTACATCTTCGATCCATCGTTTGCAGCAGTCTTCGTAAGGATTTTGAATTCCCGTCTCTATAAGCTTTCCTTCAACTACTTTATATTTTGGATGCGTTTTTAAAGAGTTTGTTACGTCTCTTCCATCCCTAATCACATGGATAAAACGTGCGGAAGGAAAATTATCGAAAATATACTTTAAGTGGCGAACATTTCGAGGTGTTTTGTCTGCCCAATGCTTTTTGCCATGTTTACCGGTAACGTATCTTCCAAAAGCAGTCATAAATTGAGGCAAGAAAGACGACTCATTGGCCATCCGGATAACCTCATCTTCAGGCAGGCTAAATTTATCTGCCAATCTAGCAAAGTAACTTTCGTTTTGGGGTTCAATGATTAAATTTGTTTCTGGCCCGCTGCATATCAGTGGATGACTATCAAGCATAGTCCGCAGAAGCGTGGTCCCACTTCTACCACATCCACCGATAAAAATGGGGGAGGGTTGCTCAGTTTCTACTGCTTGATTCTGGGAGTTGTTTTTGAGTGCATATACCCAATTATCATAGATTTCGGTGTCATACTTGTGCTTTCGCAAGATCCCGGCAATTTGATGACTAATTGGATTACCGTCGACATCATAATTTGCAGCGACCGCAAATCCTTTTACTCTATTAAAAATACGAGGCGACAAACTATTGAGAATTTCAGGTTCAGTCCCATTCACCTGGAGCGTAAGCAGATCAATTCTTTGTAAGCCCAATTCATCCAATAGATCACCAAGATGGTGTGTTTTCACAATTTGAGTCTTTGCAACACGTTTCCCAACTTCAATAACATCTTTGCGAAAGCCATTCGCCTGCGCACCGCCGACAAAAGCCTTTTGCTCAGCAGATTCTGTACTGATTGCAGCACAAATGCTCTGGCAACGTGTGCCAAAATTTCCTTCAAGGTTGAGTTGAAGGATGTGGTGTAAGTCTGGCATCATTTCAAGAGCGATTACTCTGCCGGAGGGACCGACCCTTTCAGCCGTTTTCATTGCGTGATAGCCAAGATAAGCACCGACCTCAACAACAGTATCACCGGGCTTGATAAGATGACGGCGTGTTGGTTTGGTTTTTGCATACCGCTTAGCAAAATCATTGCGTAGGGTATACTCTTCAAGCGACATGTTTTTTGGCGCTTCTTTATTATAAAGACTTTTAAAGGTCATGTTACCAGGAAGCCCGTGAACCTCCCGCCCATTTGAGAATCTTAATGAAGGGATATCCGTATTTCCTCCACGGAAGAAATTCAATATTTTAACGAATATACTAGAGCTCTTCTTTTCTGAAAAAGATAGGCCGGTAGTATCATATGGTTCATTGTTGGTTTTTGTTACTATCCGCTGCAAAAAACTCAATTATGTACCCTCTCTTATTTTTTTATAACATGGCTTTTGGACGTGTAAAAAATATTTACTCAGAAAAAAGTACAGATATTTTGTAGAGAGAAATGGAATCCAGGCATTATTATAACTACTAAAGACAAGTGGGAGTATTAGAAAAAGTTTCATAATTAATTATAGAAGCATAAATATTTAATATTCAAGTTTAAACATATTTAATCACTGGGTACTTACTTGGTACTAAGTACAGTAAACCAAAAGATGCTAGTAATATCAATGGATATTTAGGATAGTACTACCGCATATACCCAGTTTATAGATACTGCTAGCTTTTTTCTTGATTCTTAAGCTGTACATGCAGCATAGATATCAACAGATGTGAGAAGAAGTAAGGAGATGAATACATTTTTGAACGAATTTTGCATTATGAAATTTATAATTAGGGTCTAGTTTATAGATGAACAGTAAAATTGCTAGGCAAAAAATAAAAAGATTAGTAGATATTTCAAGGCTTTTAAATAAATTTAATATCTTCTTCTTAATGTATTCTTGAGCTATATTAAAATTATGACTTTAACGATAACCGGATACGGCCCAAAACAACCTAAAGATAAATTAACTAAGCAAACATATTGTCATGAAAAGACAGGTAACAGCGATGTTATTGTAGATGTCACACATTGTGGCATCTGTTACAGCGATATACACCTAATTGATAATGATTGGGGTATTTCACAATATCCATTTATACCTGGACATGAAATTGTTGGCACCATTTCATCTAAAGGAAAGTCAGTCAAAGGTTTAAAAATTGGCCAAAGGGTAGGTATTGGCTGGTTCTCAAAGCTATGTGGTAAATGTACCTATTGTAAATCTGATAGAGATAATATGTGTAGCACCCCTGAAATGACTGCTGTTGGTAGAAATGGCGGTTTCGCAGATCATGTAATAGTAGATAAAAGTGTCGTATTTCCAATACCAGATAAATTGAAATCAGAGTATGCAGCACCTTTAATGTGTGCGGGTTGGACGGTACATGGCGCATACCGAGGATATAAAATTAAACCAAAATCAAGAGTTGCAGTTTTAGGAATTGGCGGCCTTGGACATCTAGGTATTCAATATGGTAAAGCTCTTAATTTTCATGTAACAGCCATCACATCCTCTAAAGATAAATTCACTGAAGCTAAAAAATTTGGAGCTAAGCAAGTTATTACTTACAAAGATTTAAAAGATTATAAAAATAGCTTTGATTTTATACTTGTCACAGCTCATGCTGATTTAGATTGGACATCTTTAGCAGATACCCTGGATGTCGATGGTAATATTTGTTTTGTTGGCGTGCCTCCTAGCCCGATTAGTATTCATGCTTTTAGTTTAATTATGAAGCGCATTAAAATTTCAGGTAACCCAGGCGGGAGCAGAAAAATGATGAAAGAGATGTTAAAAATTGCTGCTGAAAAAAATATTAAACCTATAATTGAAAAATTCTCATTTAAAGATGTAAATAAAGCTATCAGTAAAGTTAAATCTAATAAGATTAGGTATCGGGCAGTATTAACTAACGAGTAACTGCTCCAATTTATACCAGTCTTGTATCTATGCTCACACTCTTAAAAAAGGTTTTATTTTTGATATTGATTGATTCAACAACGTTTCAACCAACAACTACTTAACTATCAGCTTGAGGCATCGGCAGGCCAGCAAGTTTACAAATTTCTCTTATTGGATCTGATGGAAATAAAGCATAAATATGTTCTTCATATTTTTTTTTATCATGGAACTTAATATTTTTAGACATTAGCTCTATGATCATCTGATGCATTGTTGGCGCAACAAGATTTTGTAAATAATATTCTCTAAAATAATAAATTAATTCCCAATGATCATTGTACAGTTTGACATTATCTATTTTGGCCATTTTTCTTGCGAACTCTTCAGACCAGTCATCATAGTTGTCTAAATAGCCTTGTATATTTACGTGAACATTTTTTTTAGCAATTTTAATTTCATTCATAATAACCACCTCTATATATAAAAAAATTAACTCTTATTTATATCTTTAATCTCTTAAGGTTTTATATCAAGAAAAATATTCATTTTTTATATTAGGTGTTACTTAGACAGAAGTGTTGGCTATTGCAAAGATGGACATTTTTTTGATCCATATGAACAATATATACAGCAGTCACCCAATTTAGCTTTAATTGTCTTATTACAGATTTTACAATTGGATTCAATTTTACAGAATCTTTCCGGCATGATTTCTTCAAATGATTTCAAACAAGAAGGGCAGGTCACCAAGCAAACTAATGAACTAGATCTGATTATAAGTTCTATCCGATAATGAGTTTAAAAAAAGATTTCCACCTTTATTTTCCATATTATTTACTCGCACTTTTCTGCCCAAGTTTTAGCATTTCTTAGTTCCATGCGATATAGCCTTTTACCAAGAGAGCCTAGAGTAAACTGAGTATATTTTTTCTTAAACTCTTCTTCCGACATATTTAAAATATCATTATAGTAAGGCTCCCA
Source organism: Gammaproteobacteria bacterium (assembly GCA_965656575.1). Taxonomy (GTDB): domain Bacteria; phylum Pseudomonadota; class Gammaproteobacteria; genus CACLCV01. Next base: position 10,833 of record CBFHLA010000012.1, on the reverse strand, counting down.
ATTAATAGTGCCTAGTTCACTATCTGTGCACTTTTCAGGTTTTGATAGAACAATATCTGTATAGCTACCCAGCATAACAACAAACAACATGAGAAGTAATTTATTCATTATGGCTATTTTTTTCTCTTTTAAACATTAAAACCCACACGCGAAAGTCAGTGTCATAGTTAGTTGAAACTAATTCCCAGCCTTGCCCACCTAGGTTCTCTGGCTTTTGGCTTTCAGCAAGTGCATGTTTAAGCACTTCCCATTCAAATGTTTTATATTCCCATTGAGTCATAGTTCATCTTATCCTAAATATTCTGATAAGTTAAATAAGCATAGAAATTATGTAGACGCCAACATAGGCAAAAACTGTAAGAATAATGATTGCAAAAATAAATCCTTTCAACAGTGAAAATAAATCTGACATAGGTTAATTATAATTAATCACTTATTTATTAGCTTTAGCAATTCATTAACTTTTTCATCAAGCACTTCTCTGTTTGTAAGAGATTCTTTGATACAAGATTCAATATGTTTTTTTAGAACTTTTGACTCAACTGTGACCAGTGCTGATTTGGCAGCTTTTATTTGATTCAAAACATCAATGCAGTATTCTCCCTTATCTATCATTTTAATAATCCCTCGTATTTGACCCTCTATTCTTTTTAAGGATGCCAACTGGGTTTTATGAGATGGATGAATTTTTTTTGTCATAGATATATTGGGAGTATGTAAGTAAATATACTTGCAAATAAAAATATTCCTACAGATATGAAATAAACAAATTTATTGTTTCTTCTGGTCTTCAGGCAGATATATCTTAAATCTGGGTCAACAGGACATGGTAATGTTTCTGCTCTTTTTATCAATACTCCAGCAGCCACAAGGATAACTAGAGTAAATAATGATATTTGAATTTTATATTGAGAAATTATAATCAATTCTGGAAATGTATTTACCAAAGATGCGAGTGTTGCCCCAGCTCCAAGTAGAACAAAAAGCGCTGGAAGAGCACAACATATTAGAGTTGATGTAGAAACCAAAAGTGTGAATATCCCAAGTTTAGATGATTCTTTTTTAACCGACATATTTTATAATTTCCTTAAAGTGAAACCTACAGCTGTCTGCCCATTGTTTAAAAATATGTTTGCTATTTCTTCAAAACTAACCTTTTTATCATTGGAATAAGCAATTAACACTTTACCGGACTCTAGACTGACTTTTATTTTTTTAACCATCTCGTCTTTATAAAATGTTTTCTCTATACCTCTCGCACAAAAATCACATACCATTCCATTAACATCAATAATCGCTATTTGTCCTTCATTAATGTTCGAAATAAAACTTGTATACATCTTCTCATCTAATAGCACCAATGAGCCATCGACACCAGAATCTGATTTGTGCTGATGGTTATCATGATGACCTTCATGATTATGACTATCATGATTATTATCCATTGCATAAGTGATATTTGTTAAAACTATTAGTGCTAATAAAAAATATTTATTCATTGGTTCCTCCGCTTTAAAATCTTATCATATAGTGAAAATCCCAATGAGAATTCTTAGTTCCTATTTCCATCAGGTAATCACCTTTAAAGAATTTTACAAAAGGATATGATTCCCAATTATTCTCTATCGTATCCTTTTTTGTTTTTAACATCATCCAAGTGTGGAGTTCACCATAGTCGCCTAGGTATGGTGCAAATCCAACTTGAAATTCGTTTTCAGTATAATCATTATTTGTTGTATTTTTGTCTAAATGTGAAAATGACGTAAACCATCTTCTTGTTTCCCAGTCTCCATGAATTCCATAAAAATATTCATCGTTACTTTTAGTCGATATACCACCAGTCAAATACATATTCCCTTGTGAGGATTTTGTATTACTCCTTCCAATCAAGTAGGTTGATCTCAAGCTAATATATTGATCATTATGATATCTATCAGTTATGTATTCAGCTCCGAGTGAATATTTATATGATGGAGAGTAATGATAGAAGTATGACGAAATCATTGAGTTTGATTTATACATAAATGTAGACCCGCCAGGCCAAGAGATCGGTCTAGAAATAGCTGTGTCAGATATCAATACAATTATTAAAAATATTGTTATTTTATTAAATATACCCATAGGGGGTATAATGACATGCAATTACATACTGGTCAAACTTTCATTGAAGAGTATCTAGATATCTGCATTATCATCGAGACACATCATGATAACTGCATATACTAAGGCACCTAAGAGGAAATATAATACAAAAATACCATTCATATTTTATAATATAACAGATGGAAAATGACGAATGGAAAAGATTTGAAACTAATCTTGTAAATCTATACCTACATGATGCAAATGCAGAACTTGCTGAAGCACTAATCAAGGAATATTCTGCTCATATCTATAAAAATACCCCTTGCTCAAAAGAGTTAGAGACATGGATTGAAAAAAGGAGAAGCGCGCTAGAAAAAGATAATTTAAATATATCTAATGCTCTAGGCCTAAAAGATAAGTGGTCAAGATCAATAATTGAAATTAAGTACTTGGACATGAATATTTATACCTGGAAATATATATTTGATGGTAATTCTAAAACTGACGCATATAAAAAAACAGCTAATTTATTTTCAACCAGTTATGAGCAAACCAGAATTGGATTTGAAAGAAAAAACCATGATTTTGGATCTAGAGAATTATGCAGATTTAGTTTTGATATTTTTACCACTTTACATAAAAAAACTTTATCAGATGAAGATATCAAAATCGCTAATAAAGTATTAGATGAAGAATTAGAGATACAAATGATGAAGGACTTGAACCATCACAGACTAAAATACATATGAACAATTCACTTATGTACGCTATACACTTTTTAATCTAAGCTAATATGGTACTATCTTGTTATGTTTAAGGGTCTGAAAAAAGTCAAAAACCTAGCAATATTATCTTTAGCGCTTTTCATATTTAACTTTTTCATACTACTTGACCATCATCACTTTGATGATCATCATGATCATGAATCTGAACAATCATGTTTAGTTTGTCACTCAGTAAACTATGCTAGTGATAATCAAATTAAGAATACAATAATAAAATCTGTATTTTTATTAAAAAATGAAAATTATTCCACAATAACGTTAACTAAACATGAGATAGCGTTACATCTTCACTCAAGGGCTCCACCTTTAAAAAATATTTAAACACAATTAATTAAATATTTTTTAAAAGGAGAGTTAAATGTCTTTAAAACGTTTATTTGTATTGCTTTTTTTATTCAATACAACATCTGTACTAGCTGATGAGTTAACAGCAATAGAAGTACAATCATCAGTATTATCAAATACTGTATCCGAGAGCCAATATCCTATTGCCATAATTGGTCAATCAGATATTAGTTCATCCCAAAGTATTGGTTCTAATGTTGGATCAAACATTAATTCTATACCAGGTGTATCAAACTCTGATTATGGAACTGCTGTAGGACAACCAGTTATAAGAGGTTTAAGTGGCAGTAGAGTAAGAATACTATCTAATAGTAATATAGTTAATGATCTGAGCTATTTTAGTGCTGATCATGCGAATATGGTTAATTTAAGTAATGCTTCTCACATTGAGCTTATAAAAGGACCATCATCTATATTCAACTTCGGCGGTACAAGCGGCGGTGTTGTGAATATAATTTCAGGCTCTATCACAGATAAGCTTTATACAACAGAAAAGCTGTCAATTGGCAGATCATACGATACTGTGAGTGAAGGCTATACAAATAATTTCTTACTCAAAAAGAATATGAATAGTCTAAGTTTATTCTTATCTTATGATAAAAGAGATCATTTCAATTATGACTTATCAAGCGGTTCTTTATATGAAGATGGTGCTGAAAAACATAATTTAGCTAATTCTGATTTCTCAGATAAAAACACGACAGTAGGTTTATCAATGATTAAAGATTGGGGATATCTTGGTTTTTCATTCGAAAATATCAAAGGAACATATGGAATTCCGTATCACGCAGAAGAAGAGGAAGAAGAGGAAGAAGAGGAAGAAGAGGGAGAACATAGAATATTCAGTACGCATAAAACTGATACCTTCAGCTTAAAAGGCAGAATGGATGGTATTGGATTTGCAAATTCCCTCGATTTTTCTTTTAGTAACTCAAATTCTTCACTTAAAGAGCATGAAGAAGACGGAAGTTTTAAGACTTTGAACAATAACTCATCTGCATTAAATTTAAAGTTTAATCTAGATACCAATGAGATTGAAAGGCGTATGTTAATGAGTTACATTCATCAAAAATCACCGATGTCTTCTAATGCATATGTGCCTAGCTCAGAGAGCTATGAAAAATCATTAGCATACTTTACGAATATTAATCTTATCGGCAATGATATGGATGTAGTAGCAAGGTATGATAATAATGAAAGATTAACATCAACTAAAAAATATGAAGATTCTGCAATTAGTATTTCTGCTAATTCTAAATTTCATATTACAAATAATTTAAATGCCAACATTGGTTATTCACATGTATCTCGTAGTCCAAATATGGCTGAATTATTTGCTGATGGTAAGCACGGAGCTACAAATAGATATGAAAAAGGAAGCGATAGTCTTACAAGAGAAGTAGCAAGAAATATTGATCTGGGTCTTAATTATCAATTAAGCAATTCTACGATTACTTTTGATGTATTTAGAAATAATATCAATGATTTCATTTACCTCAGAGACCTAGGTACAACCAATTATGATGGAGAACATCAAGATGCTGACTGGTCACAAAAGAATGCAATTATTCAAGGATATGAAGTATCTTTTGTTAGACCTATTGTTCTAGGAGGCACAGATATGATAATTACACTAAGTAGAGATGATCTATCTGGAATATTTGATGATGACACCTACATACCAAGAATGCCAAGCGCTAGAAATATGATTGATTTAACAATACTTGGCGAGAAGAATGAAAGGTATAAATTGAGTTTAATTCACTCTGAAACGCAAAGTGATTTTTCATCAATTGAAACTGAAACTAACTCATATATTGATATGACATTGAAATATTCAAACACTATTAATATCAATAATACATATGATTTGAATATGGATATCTTTGCCAGTAATCTGCTTGATAAAACAAGAAGAAACCATACATCATTTGTAAAAGCAAATGTTCCATTACCTGGTGCATCCTATGGCGTTAACTTATCAGTTGATTATAAGTTTTAGTTACTCAGCAACTTAATATACTATGCCGGGACAGATATTTTCGGCATAGTACATAAGCTAATTAATGATTAGGTTCTTATGTTATATTTAGTAAGTGATATCAGAAATATTTATAACTCTACTAATCGGAATAATCTCAGTATTTGTCATCATAGAGCTATATAGATTTTTAAATAGTTTTCTTAGTAGCCCAAGAATGTATTTTGAAATATTAAAAGCTAACCCATTTGGAAGCATTATATTTCCACTAGTTCTTATAATTATTTGGTTTTTTATATTTGGTTGATATTTTAAGGATAGTTATGGCAGAAAAAGACAAATCAAAGCAGAGAATATTTCTAGAAGTAATTAAATTAATAGTAGTTGGGATAGTGATTGTTTCTAGCTCAGCTTTGATTCTTGTAAGTATTTAAAGTAGAGGATAATTATTCCTTTAATAAAGTATGTATAGCTAATGCAAGTACCAAAATACCAACTACAAATTGATAAAAATACATCGCAAGCAGACTAAAAATAATTAAGATCGCGGATTTCTTTTCTTTAGACATTAAATATATATAAACATATTTTTAAATATATTTGTAAGAAAAACATAATATACATATACTAAGTTGGTAATGAAAATATTAAACAAATTAGCAATATTTATATTCTCAAGCGCTTTATTCATAGGATGCGCATCTATGGGCCATAATCATCATGGAAAAATGTCCATGAAGGATATGTCATGCTGTTGTAAATCAGACTCTGCATCTGGTTCATGCTCTATGCATGGTAAACACGGCCATGATAGTAAGGCTGGCATGCCAATGAATCATAATGATAAGAAAAAAAATATGATGTGTGGTAATAAAAACCAAAATGGTTGTTCCATGATGGGCATGAAGGGTAAAAGTGATAAAGGGAAAATTTTTGAAAAACTAGACGAAAATTCAGATGGCAAAATTAGTAATTCTGAATTTCTTAAAATGCCTAATCAAAAATTTGATTCACTAGATTCAAATAATGACGGATTTATATCTAAAGAAGAGATGAATGCTAAAAAAAGTAATCATCACTCGCACCACTAGATGTGAAAATATTTTTTATACTGATTTTAACTTCTCAATTTTTACTATTTAATTTAGCTTTTGCACAAAATAATAATCTACTAAAGTGTTCTGCATATCACTTTAAGGCGAAATTAAACAATCAGTATGCTAGTAAAAAAAAATATGAATATCATGATAACTATTTTAATAATCTTAAAGATAAATATTTACAAGAAAATAAAAACTCATCAGAGGCTGCTTTTATACTTAGTATCACAAGTATCATTGAATCATGGTCTTATATCGCACAAGAGAAAGGTCATAGTTTCGCAAACATGAAGATTGAAAGTGATTACAATAGTTTATGCAACACGATATCAACTGAGTAATTTTATTTAAATTTCTTAGTCCCTCCGTATTGATAATTATCTTTATGTTTTAATTTAATTACTGATAGACATTCTTGACAGAGAAATTCCCATATTTTTTTATGATCGTATCTGCATCTAAATAAAGCTTTTGATGTCTTGTTACATATACTACAAACTTTTATAGGTTTCATTGAGTCTAAGTTTTTTAATAGATAATTCAATAATAACCATTCAGCTATATGTTGTCTAATTTGGGCTTGGCAAATACTTATTTATGGCGCTAAATTCATCGCTACGATGAGGCCAAGAATCGTGCCAACAACCCATGATAAAAAAAGGAAAGCAAGAATATCTGCTAGAGTTTTATACTGATAATCGACAATATCTTTCATATAGATAGGACGAAGAAAAATATAAACTATTCCTACTGATATTAGTGTGATTAATGTTATTTGATTCACGAGTATTAGGTGTTTCTATCTTCAGTAGTACAATAAAATGCAATTATACTTAAAATAATTTTATTTCAATATCTTGTTTCTTATTCTTTTTTATGAATTGATTTTTTCTAGTATTTTAAGAAATCCTTATACTAATAAATGTCAATTATATTAATTTATTTTTTTTCGTTTGGTTTTACATAAAAGGTGTAATCTAATTGTATGAGGATATTTATTACTGATATGTACATAAATGCTCAACACATGACAGAGCACTCTGTCGATGAGATACTTCATCATAAAAACCATAAAAATCAATCCCGAGAATTCATCCTAGACAAGCTTCGGCCCTTCTAAACAACCATTTCCCAAAACTTATTTTATCTTAATCTATCCTTCTTTTCCCTAGCTCACTTCAATGATATTATCCACCCAATAATTCACTATTGGAAATATCATGAAATTTAAAATTTATTCTTTTTTATTCCTACTAATCTTAACTCCATATGTTTTAGCAGAGACATACATCGCTACTCAACATGAAATGAAAATGTCTGACTCTAGTTATATTAAAAGCTTACATCACATTAAAATAGGCAAAACAGTTGTAATTTCTGAGTTCAGAGCATTTGGCGAACTTGGTTTTGGTGAAGATTTGAATAACGGAACAGCTCTTGGTTCAGGATCATCCTATGAATATTTAAGAGCTGGCTTTTCAAAAAAAATATTTAATAATATGGATATTAAGGTTCATTTTGAAAGTAAGCTCAATAATCACTCAAAAGACGATAATGAGTTACAAATTAATACTAAATATACCTTCTAAAGTGACTATATTTGGAGTAAACACTTCTAGTTCCTGTTAGAATCTTAATGTTTTTATTAATTATAATTTAAGGTATATTTTTACTATGTTTGACTATGCAGAATATATATTTTGGTCATATTTTTTGGTACTTGTACCTATGCTAATAGTAGTGATTATATTGCACCAAAAAGGAAAAGAGATCAGAAATATCATTCGTAAATTAAAGTAGTTCATATGAAAAAAAGATCTGTCAGAATCTATTATGTCTCATTCTTGCTAGTTATTCTTGGCTTTGTATTATTTTTGTTTTTAAAGACATTCAATGACAATCTTTTATATTATCGCAGCCCTACTCAACTAGTTAACGGAAACTTCCCAGAAAACTATATTTTTAGGATTGGCGGTATGGTGGAAGAGGGTTCGCTAATAAGAATAAAAGGAACCAAGAAAGTTGAGTTCTTTGTTACAGATTTCGATAATAAAATGTTAATCAAATATGATGGGATCTTGCCAGATTTATTTCGAGAAGGACAAGGCGTAGTTATAAGAGGCCATGTGGAAAATAGTTACTTTGTTGCTGAGGAAGTTTTAGCAAAACATGATGAAACATATATGCCCCCAGAGGTTCAAGAATCCCTTGGCATAAGTGAGAAAAATAAAAATAAAACAATTGAAAGTATTCAACAATGATTATAGATATAGGATTCATAGGTTACTTTCTTCTATTATTAGGCTTGATGAATTGTTTGTTTTTACTAACTCCAAAATTTGTAACTGGCTTAAATATCTCAAATAATATTTTACTCTCGGCAAGTAGGCTTCATTTTCCTATTCTATTTATTTCGTTTATCTGTCTCATTATTACATTCATAGGAGAAGACTATTCTCTAGATTATGTTGCAAAAAATTCAAATTCGAACTTGCCTCTTATTTATAAAATTTCTGCTGCTTGGGCAGGTCATGAGGGTTCTATGTTGTTATGGTGTGTGGTGTCAAGTTTTTGGATGCTTTTAGCAAGTAAATATAGCAGTGATTTACCAGAATCACTTCGTACAAATTTTCTTACAATTATGGGAATATTAAATTTAGGATTCTTGCTTTTTGTTGTTGCAACCTCTAATCCTTTTGCTAGGAATTTATCAGTTCCTATTGATGGAGGAGACCTCAATCCCTTACTCCAAGATTTTGGATTAATCATTCATCCACCCATGCTGTATATGGGTTATGTTGGTCTGTCAGTTGTCTTTTCTTTTGCAGTGGCATGTTGTTTTGAAAAAGAATTTAAAAAAGAATGGGCGCAATGGCTTAGACCATGGGTTTTAGCATCTTGGGCGTTTTTAACATTAGGTATATCTCTCGGCAGTTGGTGGGCCTACTATGAATTAGGATGGGGAGGTTGGTGGTTCTGGGATCCCGTAGAAAATGCATCATTTATGCCTTGGCTTATGGCTACTGCATTAATTCATTCTGTCATAGCGTCAGGAGAAAAAGGCATGTTCAAAAGCTGGACAATACTTTTATCTATTTTCACATTCTCCCTAAGTTTATTAGGTACATTCTTAGTTAGATCTGGCATTTTGATATCTGTCCACTCTTTTGCAAGCGACCCGTCACGAGGTATCTTTATACTTCTTATGTTGGCGATGCTCATAGGAGGAGGGTTAGCTGCCTATACAATGAATTCAAAAAAATTTATAGATGATAACGAAGTAAAAATTTTTTCTAAAGAAGGTTTCTTCTTATTGAATAATATTCTTTTGGTTACTGCAACATTTACAATTCTATTAGGGACTATGTATCCTCTAATTTTGGATATCTTAGGATTAGAAAAAATATCTGTGGGAGTCCCATATTATAATGCTGTCTTTATACCTTTAATGATACCTTTGATATTCCTGGTAGGTTATGTACCTATTTTGTTATCACGAATTTCGAAAAATAAACAAATGTTTCAATTACTAATAATCTTTTTAACGAGTCTAGTTTTATCATTACTCTTTTCGATAAATTCTATATTATATTTCATTGGTTTCTTTTCAGCTGTGTGGATTATAATGAATATTTTCTTTGATTTATTTTTGTATACTAAAAATTCAGTAAGGCTCAAGTCAAGAATGGGTATGTATTTTGCACACTTTGGATTAGCAATATTTATTTTAGGAGCGAGTATTTCAGAAAATACTAAAATTGAAAAAGAACTTGTTCTTAGCATCGGTGAAACGACTAGCATTGGATCATTTGACTATACACTCAATAAACTAGAAGAACAAAAATCAGTAAATTATGATGCAATAATAGCTTCCGTACTTGTAAGTAAAAATGATTCATTTGTTGCAGAAATTAAACCTGAAAAAAGGCTTTATCATTCAAGTGAGTCTGCTATGACTGAAGCTGGAATTTATGCAAAGCTGGACAGGGATCTTTATGTGTCATTAGGCAATATGATTGATGATAATAAATGGTCACTTCGTGTATATGATAAGCCATTTATAAGATTCATTTGGATAGGAACAATATTTATGATTATAGGTTCAATATTAAGTATTCGTTTTAGAAAGAAATCTAATGAATAAAAATACATTTATTCTTACTGTTATTGTTGGATTAATGTGCTTATTTTTATTTAAGGGTCTTTATAATGACCCTAAAAAAATTCAATCACCTTTAATTGGTAAACAATTCCCACAATTTAAATTAAATGATTTATATCTTGAGATACCGCTTGATAATACAAGCTTCATTAATAAGAAAACAATTGTAAATGTCTGGGCAAGTTGGTGTCTCGAATGCGAAAGAGAACATTCTCATTTAATTAAATTATCTAGAAATGAAGATTTTGATTTGGTTGGTATTAATTATAAGGATCTAAAAGATGATGCAATAGGGTGGTTAGGCATGAGAGGAAACCCATACCGTATAATCATTGCAGACCAATCTGGAGACTTAGCATTAGACTTAGGCGTATA
>CBFHLA010000011.1:4364-20936 GCA_965656575.1 Gammaproteobacteria bacterium | reverse complement strand
TCAAGAATATTATCTTTCTTTAGTCCTAATCAGGACGTCTTGGGTTCAGGGTATCATCTAGCTCAATCAAAGATTGCTCTTGGATCTGGAGGCATGTTTGGAAAGGGTTATAACAATGGCACACAATCTAAGCTAGATTTCCTTCCTGAAAATCATACGGACTTTATATTTTCTGCATTTGGAGAAGAGTTTGGTTTTGTAGGCGTTTCTATATTGGTAATATTATATGTTTTGGTAGTTTTTAGGGGCATGAGTATCTCAATTAAAGCAACAGATAATTTCTCAAGAATATTATCTGGAACTTTAATTTTAACTATTTTTTTATATGTACTTGTTAATATAGGAATGGTTGTGGGTATACTTCCTGTTGTTGGGGCACCTTTACCATTTATGAGTTATGGGGGCACATCTATGTTAACTGTATTTGCTGCACTTGGAATTATAATGTCTATCAAATCTCACCAAAGACTAATGAGGAAATAATGAAATATATAATTATCTTTGTCGTAATATTTTCCAGCCTAAATATATCAGCAAATAGTTCATACAATTCAGATCTAGTTAGAGATTTCATTGATGAGATGCATAACAAACACAAATTTGATAAAGAAGAATTACAAAAATTATTTAGTACAATAAAAGAAGAAAAAAAACTTAAAAAATTTTTTAAAAAAGCACCAGAGCGAAGACTTACATGGAATGGGTGTGAATTAAAGGAAAAAAAATGTATTAACTATAAAGGGTTATTTGTAAACAAATCAAACATTGAAAATGGCAGAAAATTTATGTCAGATAATTCAAAAATATTAAAAAAAGCACAAGATAATTTTGGAGTACCAAAAGAGATTATTACTGCCATTATAGGTATTGAGACTAGGTATGGTAAAAACTTAGGAAAATTTAAAACTTTTGATACACTCGCATCCTTGTCTCTCGGACCAAACAAAGGAAGAAGACATCAGTTTTATAAAGCTGAGCTCGAAAATTTTTTATTATTATGTAGGGAAAATAACTTAAACCCATCTGTCATAAAGGGTTCTTATGCTGGCGCGCTCGGCAAGCCACAGTTTATATCGAGCTCTTATAGAAACTATGCGATTGATTTTGATGGCGATAAATATGCTGACTTATGGGATTCAAATGCTGATGTTATAGGGAGCGTGGCAAATTATCTCAAAAGAAATGGATGGAAAAGAAATGGTAAAATTTTAACAGACCTAACAAAGGATAATGACCAGTCATATCTTGAGAAACTTTCCAAAAAAACTTACAAGCCACACATTTACTATGAAAATTTATATAAAAATAATATTACATCACGAGAGAGTATAGATTTTAAAGAAAAACTCTCAGTAATAAAAAGAATAGAGGGAAACGACAAAATTTATAGCTTTGGTCATAATAACTTTTATACAATTACTCGTTATAATAGGAGCAGGCTTTATGCCTTGGCAGTTTATACATTGGCTGAAGAAATAAAAATACAATAACAGTTATACTTGTTATGGTAATATAAAACATATGGTCAAGTTTATAAGTTCAATAATTTTAAGCCTCTCGGTTGTATGTCTCTCCTATGCATCACCAATTCCTCCTGCTCCAAAATTAAATGTGAAATCTTATGTATTAATGGATTTTGATAGTGGAATGATATTAGCTTCATCCAATAAAGATTTAACGCTGCCACCCGCAAGTATCACTAAGATGATGACTGCATATATAGCATTCACAGAGCTGAATGCGAAAAATATCTCTTTAGACGAAGATATTTTAGTTAGTAAAAAAGCTTGGAAGACTGGTGGTTCAAAAATGTTTATAGAAGTAGGTAGAAAAATAAAATTAAGAGATATACTGCAAGGGGTTATAACTGTATCAGGGAATGATGCTAGTGTGGCGCTTGCTGAACATATCTCAGGAGACGAAAAAACATTTTCTACTTACATGAATCAGATTGCTGATAATATAGGGCTTGAAAATACCAATTATACAAATTCTACAGGACTTCCGGATGACAGTTTATATACAACTGCAGAGGATATAGCTACATTATCAAGATCTTTAATTACAAATTTTCCTAATTTATACAAGCTTTACTCGACTAAGTCATTTACCTTTAATGAAATCAAACAGTACTCAAGAAATAAACTATTGTTCATAGACGATAATGTTGATGGAATCAAAACAGGCTTTACAAGTGCCGCAGGATATTGTTTAGCAAGTTCAGCAAAACGTGGATCGAGAAGATTAATTGCTGTTGTAATGGGCGCCCCTAACCCAGATGTAAGAATTCAGTCTAGTCGAACATTGTTAGAATATGGCTTTAGGTTTTTTGAAACCCACAAACTATTTAAAAAAAATGAAGCAATTTCAAATGCAAATGTCTACGGTGGAGACAAAACTGAAATAAAATTTGGCGTCGAAGAAGACAGATCCATAACTATCCCGAGGCGTCAAAAGAAAAATTTAAAATATCAATATGTAATAGATAGAAAGCTGACCGCGCCAATTAAACAAAATGAAACTATAGGGTTCATGCATGTAAAACTAAATGATGAAATTCTACAAACCTATAAGTTGACTGCACTAGAGAATGTAAATCAGGGATCTTTATACCGAAGAACAGTTGATTCTTTATTAATGGACTTATAATGTCGCAGACAGAAACTGTTTATCTAGATGGAAATTATACGCAAAAAAATGAAGCAAAGCTTTCTATATTAGATAGAGGATTTTTATTTGGTGATGGTGTATATGAACTCATTCCTATCTATAATCGACATATTTTCTATGTTGAAAACCATCTTAAGAGACTAAAAAGTAGTTTAAACTTAATCAACATAGACTCCTCGATTATTGATGACATGCAAATAATAGATATTATCAAAGATCTTGTTTCTAAAAATAATTACATTAATCATTACATTTACATACACATATCGAGAGGCGTAGATAAAACAAGAAACCATATTTATGCAAAATCAAGTAAGCCCACAGTACTGATAATGGGTGAAAGTTACACACCTTTTAGCAAACAAGATATAAAAAAAGGTAAAAGCGCAATTAGCGAGAATGATTATAGGTGGCTTAAGTCAAATATTAAATCTACTTCTTTGCTAGCTAACGTATTAATTAAAAATAAAGCCTACGATAAAAAGGCATACGAAGCTTTATTGATACGAGATGGATATCTCACAGAAGGCTCTGCGAGTAATATTTTTATTGTAACTAATAATGTCATTAAGACACCTGTTCTCAGTAACAAACTACTACCCGGCATCACAAGAAAATTTTTAACTGATCTCATTAAAAAACATAATCTTGCATTCTCTGAATGCGAAATTTCGAAAGATGATTTATTTGAATCTGATGAAATTTTTTGTTCAAGCTCAACAAACCCTGTTGTTCCTATCACTCAACTAGACGATAAGGTAATATCAAAAGAGGCTGGCCCAGTATCGATGACACTATACCAACATGCTCAGAACTTTATCAAAGAATTCCAATCATAAAAAAACCGCTAAATCTAGAATTTAGCGGTTTATAATCTTACGCAATAAACGTAAATATTTATTTAGGCTGGCATTCGTAAGCTGCTGCTTTCATTTCCATAGCCTTAGCTGTACATGCATCGCGAGATGATACAGGACCAACTTCTTCAAAACGATCGAAATCATTTTCAATTGGATAAACTTTCACCATATATTCTGATGGAGCAGATGTTCCGCCACCGCATGCAGTGATAATTCCTGTAAGTAGTAGTACAGATAGAAGTTTAAAATGTCTCATTTGACCCCCTTAGTCGTAATTACATCTACTACTTTATCATAATTCATTTCATGATTTATATATATTTATACCCCTAATCCTATATTAATGATTGATTGTTGTTTGACATCTGTCTAATGGACACATCAGTTTGACTTATAAACTGATAATATATTTTGATATTAGGAATATTTATGACTAAAATGTTAGAGGGGCATTACTTTATTAGCGTTTGCTAATACTGTACATTTAATTAAATGGAAAAAAATTATGAAAAAAGACAATAAAAAAGTCTCAGATTCTAAAAGAGGTTTTCTTAAAGGTTTAGGTACTGTAGCTGCAGCTACACCTATTATTGGTTCTATGTTTGGTTCCGATGATGCCAATGCCGCTAAAGCCGATCATACTATGTATTTAAGAGGTACATATTTTGAATCTTGTACATGTGACACTATTTGTCCATGTCTTCTTCTTTTAGATCCTACTCAAGGTTTCTGTAAAGCTTTCTTGACATGGAATATTGAAAAAGGTCACGTTGGAAATGTTGATGTGAGCGGCTTGAATGTTTCTATGTGGTTGAATGCACCAGAAAACCTTTTGAAAGGGCAATTTGAGATGGCAGTTTATATTGACCAGAGAGCAACCAATGCACAGTTTAATGCATTAAGAGAAGCTTATCACGGAGCCCACGGCGGACACTTAGGTGTTATAGCTAGTTTAGGTAAAGGTGAAAAAGGCGCTCCTCGTGAATATCTGCCAACTAAAAGAGCAAAAATTACATATATGGTAAATGCTCCTACAAGACACGTGATTGTAGAAGGTATTGCTGAAAATAAAATGGAACAACTTGGAGGCGCGGGCGGTCGTCCAGTCGTAGTTCACGACACACCTCTAGCAGTTGCACCACCTTACCCAATTACTGTAAGTAAAGCATCAAAGCTTACATACAATGATCATGGAATTAGCCATTCATGGGAAGGCGGGAACGGCTTAAGCTCACCATTCGTTTACTTCGATGGAGCGAACAAGCAAGAAGCTATAGAAGTATAACTTCTAGTACGTATTATATGGCCTGCATTTGTGCAGGCCATATTTATTTGAGAGACCTATGATAGAAAAAACAATGCAAGCACCACTTAAAGATAGAATGATAGTTTACATTGGTGTCGCATTTGTTTTATTATTTTCCTGGCTATACATACTAGGTATGGGCTGGCACATGAATACTCTTCCCTTTATTGATAATCCATCAACTATGAGTATGGATATGTCTAATGACAATATGGATATGGAAAAAGATAAAATGGATATGGTAAAAAGTGACATGGAAAAATCCATGGATATGGATAAACCTATGGCTATGAATTCTGATTCGAGCATTATTACAGAGGTATTAACTTGGATGCCTCCAATGGGTAATACGTGGGTTTTGAGTGATTTCTTTTTATTATTTATGATGTGGGCTGTGATGATGATAGCTATGATGACACCATCAATCCTTCCAATGCTGTTATTATATACAACGCTTAATGCGCGAAAGAAAATGCAAGGTCAGGAATCAGCATCTCCAATGATTCTTCTATCAGGTTATTTGTCGAGTTGGGTTTTATTTAGTTTATTTATAACATTCCCTCAATATTTTCTTCATACCAATGGCTATCTTAATATGATGATGGAACCGATGCATGCTTATTTGGCTGCATTAGTTTTGATGATGGCAGGTATTTATCAATTTACACCATATAAAGATGCATGTTTAAATGTTTGTCAATCACCTTTGAGTTTTCTAACAAACAATTGGCAAGACGGTAAACTAGGCGCATTTATTGTTGGATACAAACATGGTTTTTATTGTGTGGGATGTTGTTGGGCATTAATGCTTACCCTTTTTGCATTAGGTGTGATGAATATACTTTGGGTAATCGTTTTAACAATTTTTGTTTTATTTGAGAAACTTTCCTACAGTTATCCGCTAGCTTACAGAAGAGTGGTAGGTGCTTTCTTAATTACTTGGAGCCTTGTGTTAGTTGCCTGACTTTTTCTAGACGCTCAGGCGTTCCTATATCCATCCAATGACCGCCATAAACAGTAAATCCTATATTTTTTTCTGCTCTTAAGATATCGCCTAAGTCCTGACTGTTATATTTTTTAAAAAGATCTGTGCGATATTTACCAATACCTGTGAAAGTATATTTTATACCTTTAACAATACAATTATTTTCAATTTCAAAATCACCATCTAAATAATCAGGAGTTTTAACTAATACAATATGACCTAATTTATTTCCTAGGTCTAAATCTTTAAGTGTGATGAGATTAAAATCAGTTATGACATCACTGTTGATAACAATAAATGATTCATCATTAAAATTATGAGCAATATTTCTAATACCCGAAGCTGTACCCAGAGGCTCATTTCCTTCATCTATGATATTAATGTCTTGATCAAGACTCGTTATATATTGTTTTATAATTTCTTTTTTGTAAGCAACATTTACAAAGATGCTATCTATAGATATCTTTTCTAACATTTTTATTTTATTTAAAAGCAGTGTTTCACCATGTATTTCTAACATAGGTTTAGGCATGTCTTTAGTAAGCGGCATCATTCTTTTGCCTTTACCAGAGGATAAAATTATCGCTTTCATGTATTTATCTTATTACTAACTTCTAAGTCACTAAAAATTTTATTTAGTCCTGATAACTCTTCATATTTATTAAGCACTTTCTTAATATAAGTATATGTTCTAGGCATATCCTTTAAGTAGCTATTTTTATTATCACGGTAATTCAATCTAGTAAATATTCCAATAGCTTTAATATGTCTTTGCAATCCAGTTATTTCAAACCAGTATCTGAAATCCGAAATATTATTTATCGTACTTGATTTCATTCTATTAAAAAAACTCTCCAACATATCTTCAATCAAACCATCATTCCAGTTGACATAACAGTCTTTAAGTAGTGAGACTAAATCATATGTAACAGGGCCAATTACAGCATCTTGATAATCAATAATACCAGGATTATTTGTATCCGTTATTAGTAAATTCCTTGAATGATAATCTCTGTGAACAAATGTTTTTGGAATCAACTTTATAATCGAATTAATCTTATTAAATTCTAAAGTGATCTCCTTTTCTAAAGCTGCATCTAATTTAGTCTTAAGATGTCTCTTTAAGAACCAGTTAGTAAATAAATTATTTTCTTCTTCATAATATTTATCAAAATCTTTTAATCCCGAACAATCAACTTTAGTTTGCATCTTTACAATTGCCTCTAATGCATCTGTGTACAAACAATACACAGTTTCATCATTGAGTTTTTTAGAATATAAATTATCACCAAGGTCCGTCATAACGAGAAATCCTTTTTCTCGATCTACCTCAAATATTTCTGGCACATTAAGTTTTGCATTTTTAAGCTTTTCAGTTATCAATAAAAAGCTTTCAAGATTCTCTTTTTCCGGAGGGCAATCCATTACAGCATAGGATATATTACTTTTAGTAGCTCGATAGTATTGTCTGAAGCTTGCATCAGCAGATAGTACAGAAATAGAATCCTTATCAAAACTATTTGAAGCTAGCCATGATGTTAACATTGATTGTCTAGAACTACTCATTTGGCTATATTACTATATAATTTTGGAGATGAAGTCAAAAAATCTACTTGAAAAATCGATTAAGCTTCAGCTTGAAGCAAAAGCAATAGGGCTTGATTGGATTGAACTTGATAAAATTATTGACAAGATTCGTGAAGAGACCGATGAGTTAGATGAAGCTATTGATAGCAATGATCAAGAACACATCATCGAAGAATTTGGTGATTTATTTTTTTCATTAATATCATTATCTAGACATTTAAATATCGATATGGATGATTTAAATAAATCTGCAAATGATAAGTTCAAAAACAGGCTTGATAAAATAAAAAATGAAATGAAAAAAAGAAATATTAAATATGCTGAGCCATCAGAAATGATAGAAATCTGGAAAAGTATCAAAAATAAATCATAGTTTACTATTATGTATGCTTACGTTACTTCTAAAAATATGAAAATAGGTAATCACTTTAAATTACTATTTCTGATTCTCATAACTAATTAGCTAGTCTCTTTTTGTTTTGGATTTAAATGGACAGAATTTTTCTATCTTACAATCATAACATTTGGGTTTTCGTGCAATACAAGTGTAGCGCCCAAGTATAATCAACCAGTGATGTGCATGTTTTTTAAATTCGTCAGGAATATTCTTAATTAATTTTTTTTCAACAATCTCAACCGTCTTCCCAGGAGCAAGACCTAATCGGTTAGAAACTCTAAAGACATGTGTATCTACTCCGATAGTGTGCTGTCCAAAAGCATTGTTTAAAACAACATTTGCAGTTTTTCTACCAACACCAGGAAGCTTCATTAATTCTTCTCTTGTTTGGGGTATTTTATTTTTATACTGTTTCCAAATAATTTCTGATGTAGCAATGACATTAACGGCCTTTGCATTATAAAGCCCGATAGTTTTTATATATGTTTTTAGTTTATTAACTCCTAGTTTAAATAATTTCTCAGGCGAAGGAGCATCTTTGAAAAGTTTTTTTGTTGCAGCATTAACACTTTTATCTGTAGCTTGTGCAGAGAGAACAACAGCTATGAGTAATTGGAAATGACTTTTAAATGTTAATTCAGTTACCGGTTCAGGATCTTGATTTCTCAGTATCTCAAAGACTTTTACAATTTTATCTTTATTCATACTTTTTAATATTTTTATTTTTTTTAGATTCGGTTTCTAAGGCGTATTTAATATATTCTTGCATTTCACTATCTTCTAAAACTTTTTTTCTATTCTCTTCCTTATCCTTTTTGATACGGTCTAATCTATCTAATCTTTGGTAGTAGTTATTTTTAGAATCTTCTGATTGTTTTGATGGCCATACCCAATTTTTTTGATTAGCTTTTATCATCGACATGCAATTTACCGGACACTCGTCTATACAGAGTTTACAACCATTACATTGATCTTCTAATACTTTATGTATCATATGTCTAGCACCAACAATTGCATCAACAGGACATACCTTAATACAAATTGTACAGCCGATACATTCTTCACGTACGATATCAGCAATTTCATGCGCCTTTGTTTGTTCATTTGGACGATAATCCTGATTATGCAGTAAGGCTTTAATATGATTTTGTGTTTGTGGACCACCTGGTTCACATTTATCGGTTTTTTCTTTTTTATCGATTATAGATTGCGCGTAACTTTTGCAGTCAGGATATTCACATTTTTTGCATTGTAACTGAGGTAATACCTCAATGATTTGATTAACTAATTCTTTATCATTCATCTATGAAATCTTAGAACCTGGAGCAACATCTTTTTCGGGCTGTAGAATTATAATATCACCGTCATGTTGTGTTGCTAGTACCATTCCATTTGATACACCAAATTTCATTTTTCTAGGTTTAAGATTAGCAATGACCACAACCAATTTCCCAATCAGCTGTTCTGGAGTATAAGATTTTTTAATGCCTGCAAAAATAGTTCTAGTTTCATCACCTAGGTCAACTTCAAGTTCAAGAAGTTTTCTAGAGTCTTCAAGTTCTTTCGCATTAATGACCTTTGCAACACGCAAATCAACTTTAATAAAATCATCAATGGTAATTTTATCACCTTCTTTTTCTATTACGTCTTCTACTTTATTTTCATCTTTCATTTTTTCAATACTCTCTTTATTAATTCTAGTGATTAATGGTTCAAATGCATTAATTTTATGCCCCTCTAAGCAATTGCCTATATTATTCCAAGTGATTGGTTTGCTGTCTAAAATAGTTTCAACTTTAGCTGCTATTTCGGGTAGTACAGGTTTCAAATATCCTATAATAATTTTAAAAACATTCACTCCATCAGAACAAATGTTTTGGACTTGCTCCTTGGTTGATTCATCCTTGATTTTAATCCATGGTTTTTCTTCATCTAAATATTTATTTACTTCATCACTAATAGAAGAAATAATTCGCATGTTAGCTGCATAGTTTCTTGCCTCATAGTTATCTATAATCTCAGCCTTTTTAGATAAGGCAGACTCTATTAGATTTTTATTATCTACAGTTTTAGAAAGTTCATTTCCAAAGTCTTTATTAATAAACTTTGCACATCGACTACCAATATTAATAATTTTCCCTACAAGATCAGAATTAACACGCGCCATAAAGTCATCAAAATTCAAATCAATATCTTCAATTTTATTCGTAAGACGACTTGAGAAATAATATCTTAAATAATCTGGCTGTAAGTGGTTGAGGTAAGTGCGGGCATTAAAAAAGGTACCACGTGATTTTGACATTTTCTCACCGTCGATAGTTAAAAACCCGTGACAGAAAACTCCATCAGGTTTTCTAAAACCAGCACCTTCTAACACTGCTGGCCAAAATAAACCATGGAAATATGCAATATCTTTTCCAATGAAATGATACAGTTCAGTTTTAGAACCTTCAGACCAATCATCTAAATAGTTTTGATTATTTTTATCACAGTAATTTTTATGTGATGCAATATACCCAATTGGCGCATCAAGCCATACATAAAAGAATTTATCTTTAAGTCCTGGTATCTCAAATCCAAAATATGGTTTGTCTCTGGTTATATCCCAATCAACTAATTCTCCTGATAACCATTCACTAAGTTTATTTTTTATTTCTTTTTGAATATTGTTTTCGCCCATCCATTTTTTAAGGAAATCTTGATATGAACTGAGCTTAAAAAATACATGCTCAGTAGCTTTAGTAATAGGTTTGGTATTACTTACTGTAGAGATCGGATTCTTAATTTCAGATGATGAATATGTTGCTCCACATTCTTCACAAGAATCACCATATTGATCTTTTGCTCCACACTTAGGGCATTCGCCTTTAATAAATCTATCCGGAAGAAACATTTTAGCTTCATCATCGTAATACTGTTCAATTTCTTGACTGGCTATGTCTCCTTTATCTTTTAACGCAAGATAAATCTTTTCTGAAATCTCTCTATTTTCATCAGAGTGTGTTGTATGAAAATTATCAAATTCAATTTGAAAATCTTTAAAATCTTTTACATGTTCCTCGTAAGTATTTTTGATTAACGTCTCTGGAGTGATTCCAAGTTCCTTAGCTTTAAGCATAATAGGTGTCCCATGAGAATCATCAGCACAGATATAGACACAATCATTTCCAGCCATCTTCTGACTTCTCACCCAAATATCTGTTTGCAAGTACTCAACAAGGTGGCCTAAATGGATAGAACCATTCGCATAGGGCAGTGCACTTGTTACTATTATTCTTCTCATTGAAATTTGATAATTTGCCTATAAATTAATTGTTATGAGGTTATAATAAGACCTCAACACATAGTGTGTATTGTATATTAAAACCACAAAAAGGACTAAGGGAATGAATAAAGAGAACATAGAAGCCTTACTAAAAGACTATCAGTGTCCATATATGGGTACCGATCTTGTGAGCGGGAACACTGTCAAAGAGATTAAGGTTGAGGGAAACAATGTCTATGTGAAGTGTGTCTTGGGCTGGCCTGCAGAAGGCATCATGCAAGCATTTCATGAAAATATGGATAAAAAGATTAAAGAAGCTTATCCAGATGCTCAAACAAATTTAGATTTAAGTTATGAGATTTCTGCTCATGGCGTTCAACAATCAGTTGAGAGAATTAAAGGCATTAAAAATATAATTGCAGTTGCATCAGGTAAAGGAGGTGTTGGTAAATCAACAACTGCTGTGAATCTTGCTTTGGCTTTAAAAGAAGAAGGTGCAACAGCTGCTATTCTAGATGCAGATATTTATGGGCCAAGCATTCCAAGAATGTTGGGTGTCAGCGGACAACCTGACTCTGAAGATGGTAAGACATTAGAACCTAAAATCGGACATGGATTGCAATCTATGTCGATAGGTCTCTTAGTTGAAGAGGATACACCAATGATTTGGAGAGGACCAATGGTTACTCAAGCATTGGAACAATTACTTTCAGATACAAATTGGAAAGATGTCGACTATTTAATTATCGATCTACCACCTGGTACAGGTGATGTTCAATTAACACTGTGTCAAAAAATTCCTGTCAGTGGAGCGGTTATTGTAACTACACCACAAGACATCTCACTTATTGATGCTCGTAAAGGACTTAAAATGTTTGAAAAAGTCGAAGTGCCTGTTTTAGGTATCGTTGAAAACATGAGTACACATGTATGTAAAAAATGTGGACACATTGAAAGCATCTTTGGTGAAGGTGGAGGAGAGCAATTAGCCTCTGAAGCTGGTGTCAAACTATTAGGAGAGCTTCCGCTTGAAAAACAAATCAGAGAAGAGATGGATAAGGGCACACCAACAGTGTCATCCAATCCAATGGATCCTGCATCTTTAGCCTATCGTGAGATTGCACGTAAAATGACAGCAACTCTCTCGATGCGTAAAAAAGATTACAGCTCAGCTTTTCCAAAGATTGTTATCCAAAACGACTGATTGATCGACATTTTTTTGTGTGCTATTCTTAGTAGATGAAAAAATGTCTTAAAGTCATAGAGCTATTTGCTGGCGTAGGTGGTTTTCGACTCGGACTTGAGGGCTGGAACGGCAAATCATCGACATCTGGTTACAAGAAAGCTCTTAAAAATAAAATTCCATTTAAGGTTATATACAGCAATCAATGGGAGCCAGCTTCAAAAAGACAGCATGCAAATGAAATTTATCTAGAAAGATTCGGACAAGATGGTCATTTTGATTTTTCAATTGATGATTTGACTAATAAATATCTAAAAGAAAAATGCGACGTTCTGGTTGGAGGTTTTCCATGTCAAGATTATTCTGTTGCATCAACACTTAGAAACTCAAAAGGGCTAATTGGACCAAAAGGCATTTTATGGTGGCAAATAGAAAGACTTTTAGATCAGCTTAAAACTAAAGCTCCGAATTATTTGATACTTGAGAATGTTGATAGGCTACTTAAAAGTCCTGCAAAACAAAGAGGAAGAGATTTTGCATTAATGTTAAAGAGTCTCGACAATCTTGGCTATAACGTGGAGTGGAGAGTTATTAATGCTGCTGAGTATGGGCTTCCTCAAAGAAGAAGGAGGATATTTATATTTGGATTTAAAAAAAATTCAGCCATTTCTAAATCACTCAAGAATCTTTCAAATTTAGAAATAATTGAAAATAAGGGTGTCTTAGGCCACGCTCTTCCATGTGCTTCTTGCGATGTAGATAATGATTTATTCGAAAAGCATATTCCTCTAAATAATAGCCTAAAAAAAATATCTGCTCAGTTTAGTTATAATTTTCTTAATTCAGGAATAATGATTGATGGGGTTGCAGAAACATTCAAAGTCTCTTCATCTTTCCGAGGAAAGTCTATTACATTAGGACAAATTTTAGAAAAGAAAAATATTGATGACGAGTTTTATATTAACAACCAAGATATAAAGAAATGGCGAGAGCATAAAGGTGCAAAAAAAATTACAAGGACAACAAAAGATGGATTTTCATACAACTTCAGTGAGGGAAGCATGAGCTTTCCAGATGATTTGGACAAACCGTCAAGAACAATCATAACATCTGAAGGGGGTTCAACAGCTTCAAGATTCAAGCATGTAATTTCGCAAAATAAACGTTACAGGAGATTAACTCCAGTTGAGCTGGAGAGGCTAAATATGTTTCCTGATAATTTTACTAAACTTAATGATATTACTAATTCCAAGAGAGCCTTTTTTATGGGTAATGCACTTGTGGTCGGTATAGTTGAAAAATTAGGAAATAGCCTCTCTGGCATTCTCTCAAAGTTATAAATCTTCAGTCCAAACTTTTATTAATTTTCCAGGTTTTAGTTTTAACGGCTTTCCTGTTCTTTTACTATATTCCTGTTCGCTTGGCAATCTTTCTTCTTTCACTATAAAAGTCTTTAGAGGTTCTAAGCCAATTAGTACATAAGGAATTAATCTTAATTCACTATACAAATCAAAATATGATTCCCATTTATCAAAAGTAGCTACTGTATTATCAAGATTCATTTTCTTTTTAAATTCTTCTGTTGGAACAATAATCACTCCTATTTTATAACCCTTAACCCTCCTTATACGATTCCCTAAGTGGTCAGTACAAGCTAGAAATGGTTTGAATATATTATGTTCCATTGCTTCACCATGGTTAAAACTAACTTCCACAGCAAATGGCTCTTTAGCAAAGTCCATTTTTAAACTTTCGAAAATTTTATTTTCTAAATTTTTATCACCTTTTTTATAAAAAATAGGTTCTTCAGATTTCCATTTAGCCATGCGCAGAGTTTTTTTAATTTGTTTATTTATTATTTTTGCAGGGCTCTTGTTTGGTTTTGAAGCTTTAGGTAACTCAGGATAGTTTTTATATGTTTCATTACAATATTTATCAAACTCTAGTCTAATTTCCTGTTCATTAATGTTTTTAATACAATTGCATAAGTCATTAAAAATATCCTTAAACTCTGGATTTTGCATGTCCTTAGTTAGTCCATACAAGTATTTTAGCTTTATGTCCATATAATTAAATTAACATAATTTTTATAAGCATTTATACTATAATGCGAACATGGCAATCAAATCAGATAAATGGATAAAAGAAATGGCACAAAGCCATGGAATGATTGAACCGTTTCAATATGACCAAGTAAAGAAAAATGAAACAGGCTCGATAGTATCTTATGGCACCTCAAGCTATGGATATGATGTTCGTTGCTCAGATGAATTTAAAATCTTTACCAACATTAATTCAGCTTTTGTAGATCCAAAAGCTTTTGATGAGCAAAGTTTTGTCGATGTGAAATCTGATGTCTGCATCATCCCGCCTAATTCATTTGCTTTGGCTAGGACAGTTGAATATTTTAGAATCCCAAGACAAGTCCTTACTTTATGTTTAGGTAAATCTACCTATGCTCGATGTGGAATTATTGTAAATGTCACTCCACTTGAGCCTGAGTGGGAAGGGCATGTCACATTAGAGTTTTCAAATACAACACCATTACCTGCAAAAATTTATGCCAATGAAGGGGTCGCACAATTTATCTTTTTAGAATCAGATGATGTTTGTGAAACATCTTATAAAGACCGCAAAGGTAAATATCAAGGTCAAAAAGGTGTTACATTACCGAAAACATAATATAATAGGAATTACAGGAGCATTAATATGGATTTAAATAGAGACGGTGACGGATTTTTAATTAATACCAATGATTGGTCAGAAGAGGTCATGCAACAGATGGCTGAAGCTGATGGATTTGTTATTACAGAGGAAATTAAAACCTATATTGATAAAGCTCGTGAAATGTACAACGAAACAGGTACTGTTCCTGCCGTTCGTAACTTTGCAAAAGAATTTGGAATGGATAGAAAGGCAAGCAAGTTATATGAAGTCTTTGAATCTGGACCAATGAAAAAGATTGCTAAATATGGCGGTCTTCCGAAGCCTACAGGCTGCGTCTAAATTTTTCATCGCAAGTAAATTAATCTAACTCACTCAGGAGAGCATTATGAGTCTTTCGACTTTAAAGTGGGCTAGTACATTTTTTGTATTAGTCGGCATAACTGTTGCACAATTTAACATATACCCTTTATACATATTTATTCATTCTATAGGTGCGGTAGGTTGGATGACTTCAGGATACTTGATGAAAGATAAAGCTGTGATGACAAACTTCGGTCTTCAAATACCGATATTTGTTGTGGGCTATCTAAATTATTTTATGAGTTAATAAAGTTCAATAGAAGCTAAATCAACCTGTGCAGAGAACTTTTTACCTATAGCGACAATACCGATAGTTTTAATATCTTGTGATACAACATTGGTTGGTTGATAGAAGTTTGATTTCTTAAAAGACGTGAATGGAAGTTCGACTGTTGTCCATTGATCAGTTGCTTGAAAAGCAGATTCATAATACTGCCAAGGAAGCAGTAAGTATTTTGTTCTAAGATGAACGACATATTCATGATTATTGCCTCTTACTCGTAAACGGATACCTTTAAAACTTTTATCACTAGGATGGTTTTTAATTTTTGTACGAAATTGTATGAAGCCACCATTGTTTTCAAGGGACAGTTCTCCGGTCATACGGTAAAAATAATTATTACCTTCTTTTTTAACCTCTAATGAACCCTCTGATAATCCACCCATAACTTTGTCAGTTACGAAACACCACTTTGCATTTCCAGCTTCGCAAAACTCTTCATCTGGCTGTCCTGATTGAGTGGACATGTCATCAATTATCATCTTATCTGCCAAAGAAATATTTCCTGAAAAAAATATTAAAACTAAAAAAATTGGTAAAAATTTTATATTCATCTAAAACTAATACATTCCCAATTATTATTCTTACCGATTTCAATCAGCTTGTCATCACCATCTACAATTATTGGGGTTTTTACTTTCTCCAATAAAGGAAGATCATTAAACGAGTCAGAGTAAAATGATGCTTTTGATAAATCATAGCCATTATCAGCTACCCAACCCTTTACTTTATTGAGTTTTCCTTCACGAAAGCAAGGAGCGCCTATTACTTTACCGGTAAAATGATTATTCTTTACTTCAAACTCTGTTGCTATGAGAGTCGATACATTAAATAATTCCGCAATTGGACGTGTGACAAAGTCATTAGTTGCTGTTGCAATAATTACAGTACTTCCATTGTCTATTGCTCGCTCAATTATGTTTCTTCCAACCTCTGTCATAATTGGTTTTATTTTTTCTTCTAAGAATTGTTCACGGAGTTTCAGTAAATAATCCATATCATTTTCAATAAG
>CBFHLA010000011.1:0-4265 GCA_965656575.1 Gammaproteobacteria bacterium | reverse complement strand
TATTAAGACTAAAAATAGCACTGGAACTTCATTAAATACACGATACCAAATGTGACCATGGGTATTAATATCATTTTTAAATTTATTAAGAAGGACTCCGCACCATATATGATAAATAACCAATAAGAACACTAATAATAATTTCATCTGTAACCAATAGGGCATTCCATGATACTTAATTAAAAGGACTCCAAAAAAAATAGTAAAGATACCGCCGGGCGTCATGATTCCCCAGTACAGTTTTCTTTCCATAATTTTGAACCTATCTTTAGAGATTTGATCTTCTGCTTGTGCGTGATAGACATACAGTCGAGGTAAATAAAATAGGCCAGCAAACCATGTAACCATAAAAATTATATGAAGTGTTTTATATAGCAGCATGTTTATTATTCTACCTTTAAATGTATAATGTGCCTAAATAAATAGCTAATAAATATTCAGGTATTATTATGATTTCAGTTGGTATCGTTGGTGCATCAGGTTACACCGGAGAGGAGTTAATAAAACTTCTTTTAAAACATCCTGAAACAAATATAGATGTTTTAACTTCTAGAACTCATGCAGGCAAATGCGTGGATGATGTCTATGATTTTGAAAAAAAATTAGCAAAAAATTTTATTGAACCTTCCGCAGAAGCATTATTTCAATGTGATGTTGTATTTTTTGCATCACCCAATGGCGTTGCAATGAACATGGCAAGAGAGCTTATAGATAATAATGTAAGAATAATTGATATATCAGCAGATTTCAGAATATCTAATGTTGATGTTTGGGAAAAATGGTACGGACAAAAACACTCATGCCCAGAATTAATTTCAGAGTCTGTTTATGGATTACCAGAAATTAAAAACCAAAGAGAAAAAATTTTAGGAGCTAAAATTATTGCAAATCCCGGATGTTATCCAACTGCTTCATTATTAAGTTTAATGCCAATCCTTGATTTAATAAAAAACCAAAGAATTATTATAAATGCAACCTCTGGTATATCAGGTGCAGGAAGGAACCTGAACCCTGAGAAATTATTTGAAGCAGGCAGAGATAACTATCAAGCTTATGCAGTGGGAAGACATAGACATTATCCTGAAATGCTTAATCAAATTAATACAATTAACTCAGATATTGATTTGCTATTTGTCCCACATCTAAGCTCTGTAGAAAGAGGAATCTATTCTACACATTACGTTACAATAGAGGACTTAAATCTTGATAAACTTTATAAGCTATATAAAGAATACTATAAAGATTCTCAGTTTGTGAAAATACAAAATCAAATCTATCCAAAATTAGGACAAGTGAATCATACAAATAATTGCTTAATTTCTTTATTTGCATCTTCAGAAAATAATGCTTCATCAAACTTAGTAATAATGAGTGCAATAGATAATCTTGTAAAAGGCGCCTCAGGTCAGGCTATTCAAAACATGAATATCATGTTTAATTTGCCTGAGACAACCAGTTTTATAAATTAACACAAAAATTCTGTTGAAATTCAATAAGTATAAGCGTTAGACTGTAATAGCTATGAGTATATTAGATAAAATAACTGCATCTGCTAGTTCTGGAGTGATGTCAGGAGAAAAGAATTCAACTATAGGTGAAAATTGTGTTATTGAGGGTGATGTAACCTTCGAGAAAACTATAGAGATCCATGGAAAAATTGTTGGCACAGTCAAGATTGCTGAGAACTGTACAAGCGCTGTACTTATCATAAAAAAAACTGGAATAGTTGAGGGTGATGTTTATGGTAGTGACGTCCAAATTGAAGGAGAAGTAATCGGAAATGTTTCGGGCAAGAAAAAAATTGCTATAGAAAGTTCTGCTTTCGTATCTGGAAATGTCTATTATGATATTTTGGACATGCAAGGAGGCGCTACAGTAAACGGTAACCTCATCAGAAATAAGGGAAAAGAGCCACAAAAACTTGAAAACAAAACTCCTGTATCTCTTGAAGGCGTAGATAGTTCAGAATCAAATAAAAAGTTACTCTAGCATAAATTGTTATTTCTTACTTTTTTGTTATAATGTATCCACTGTAGATACAGAGTTATGGAAAATACAACAACAACAACAACAATCCAAGACATCCAACCGCTTATCTTTACTGATAGCGCAGCCGAGAAAGTCAAACAGCTAATCGAAGAAGAAAAAAATCCAGATCTAAACTTACGTGTATTCATTACAGGTGGAGGATGTTCGGGCTTTCAATATGGGTTTACCTTTGATGAGAAAGTACAAGATGGCGATGCAGAAAT
This sequence comes from Gammaproteobacteria bacterium, assembly GCA_965656575.1. GTDB lineage: Bacteria > Pseudomonadota > Gammaproteobacteria > CACLCV01. The sequence continues at coordinate 2,013 of CBFHLA010000011.1, read as the reverse complement.
AGCTAAGTGTGGGGTTAAACTTCTAGTTGATCCAATGAGTATCCAGTACCTAAGAGGTGCAGAAATAGATTATCAAGAAGGTCTTGAAGGGGCACAGTTTATCATCAAGAATCCAAACGCAAAAACAACTTGTGGTTGTGGATCATCCTTCTCAACATAGAAAAATAAATGACAGACTCAAGTACGCATCTATATAGCCCTGGGCTGGTAGGCATAATAGCTACAGAATCATCTGTATCAAACATCAATGGCGGCAAAGGAATCTTAAGTTATAGAGGTTACTCTATCGAAGAGCTCGCAAAAAAAAGCACATTTGAAGAGACATCATATCTTCTTTTATTTGGAGAACTTCCAACAAAAGAGCAACTGCAAGATTTTAGGAATAAAGTTACCCAATTCAGAGCACTTCCTGATGAACTGATTACAATATTAAAGGCTCTCCCTAAAGAAACAAAACCAATGGATGTCTTACAAATGACTGTATCGTCATTAGGAACTTTCTACAATCTAGAAGTCAGTCCAGAGATGGTTAAGGGAAAAAAATATGACAGGGATTATTTTATGAATACTTCTGCTGCTTTGATTGGTGCATTAGGCTCAATAGTAGCAGCATGGCATAGAATTAGAAATGGAGATGAGCCAATTATGTCTAATTCATCATTTACATACGCAGAAAATTTTTTACACATGCTTGGTGTTCAAAAAATTACACCGCTTATGACAAGAATTATGGATGCAACACTTGTCCTTCATGGAGAACATACTATTAATGCATCTACGTTTACGGCTATGGTTACATCATCAACACTTGCAAATGCATCACAAGTAGTTGCCTCTGCAATAGGTTCCCTATCAGGACCTTTACATGGTGGAGCAAATGAAAAAGTTGTCGCGATGCTACAAAAAATAGAAAGTAAAGAACAAATCCGACCGTGGTTGGATGAAACTTTAAAAGCAAAAAATGTAGTTTGGGGTATGGGGCATAGAGAATATTCTGTCAAGGACCCAAGAGCAAACATCTTAACTGAAATGGTTCAAGAGCTCTTTGATGAAAGAGAAGGTGGAGTAACAGATATCTTTGAAAAAGCAATTGAATTAGAAAAAGCATGTGAGGATAAATTAGCTCACAAGGGCGTTTATCCGAATGTAGATTTTTATTCTGGAATTCTTTACAAAGAAATGGAAATACCAACAGATATTTTTACTCCTATTTTTGCGATGTCACGAGTGTCGGGCTGGCTTGCTCATTGGATAGAACAGATACAAGATAATAAAATCTTTAGACCCACTCAAAACTATGTTGGTTCTGACGACAGAGACTATAAAGACATTAACGATAGATAATCCCAAGTCTTCGACTATTTTTCGCACCTGTTAAATAAGCTTTTGAAATCAAATTGCCTTGATCTCTTTTCATTGCAAACCATGCAAAAGCAGATGCCTCTAGATTTTTATAATCTAAATTCCCAGGTAGACTTTTGATTTCAGTCAAACCTGTTCTTGTAAGTATTTGTTTTTTAATGAATGTATTTTTAGATCCACCTCCACTAAAAAAAATATATGGTGAATCAAGAAGGTTTTTACAAATTTCATCAGAAATAGAGATAATCGTTAGTTGTGTAAGAGTAGCTAGAAGTGTTTTTTTATTATTTAATTTAAATTTCTTTATAAATTTATTAAGCCATTTTAGATTAAACTTTTCAAAACCAGTGCTTTTAGGAGCATCCTGATTAAAATATTCATCTGATAGCATAGCAACTAATGCCTTATCATTTACTTTGCTTTCTTTGGCTATAGAGCCACTTTTATCATAGTCAGTTCTAAAATAAATTTTTGATATCAAATCAATTAAATAATTTGCAGGACCTGTATCATAAGCAATTAATCTATTTTGAGATTTGAATGTCAAGTTTGCAAAACCACCAAGATTTAAAATATTTACAAAAGCTTCATTTTTTTTAGAAATATAATCATGAAAGTAGGGAGCGAGAGGGGCACCTTGGCCTCCTAGAG
>CBFHLA010000010.1:0-21422 GCA_965656575.1 Gammaproteobacteria bacterium | reverse complement strand
CCCTTCCTATGAATGGTTCTCCTATTAGGTCCTCTTCTTTACCAGGAGCTTCACCAATTATCAATATATCTGCCTTTTCATTTCCTTTGCCAAAAACAACATTATTTCTAGCATTGGCTAATTGACATTTTTGACAGTTATTAGCCTCAAGTTGTAATTCACTGAAACTCTGTAGGTTATAATTAGTATTATTTTTAGTCTTTAACCAAGATGTATCTATGTTCATGAGAGTTAGTAACTCTTTTTTTCTAGACATCATATACCGGATAGTTTTTTTGTTTCAAGATTAGGGTTTTGGAATATTTTATTTATAGCATTTAAATAAGCAAGAACAGATGCCTTTACAATATCAGTATCCGCACCATGTCCATTAACTATGACATCATCTTTTACAACTCTTACAGTAACTTCCCCTTGAGCATCAGTACCAGATGTAATGTTATTAACTGAGTAAAGTTTGAGTTCTACATTAAAATCTATTAATTGGTTAATTGCATTGTATGCAGCATCAACAGCTCCATCGCCTTCTGAAGATGATTGGGATTCTTCCCCTTTTATATTTAGTTTTATTTTTGCAAATGGTTTTTTTGAGGAATCAGATATGACGGACATCTCAATCAGTTGTATGTCCTCTCCAGACAATTGGATATTATTTGATAGTCTAATAATATCTTCGTCATAAATTTCATGTTTTTTATCAGCAAGCTCTTTAAATCTATTAAAAAGATCGTTGAATGAATCATCAGAATCTGACTGGATATTAAGTTGAACCATTTTCTGTTTTAAAGCATTTCTTCCTGAATGCTTACCGAGAACTAAAGAGTTGCTCACTAAACCTATATCCTCTGCTTTCATTATTTCATAAGTTTCTCTTGATTTGATAATGCCATCTTGATGTATACCTGATTCATGTGCAAAAGCATTTTTTCCAACTATTGCTTTATTAGGCTGAACTGGAAACCCTGTAATACTAGAAACTAGCCTAGAACAGTTCATAATTTTTTTTGTATCAATTCTGGTATCACAAGAAAATACATCTCTTCGTGTCTTTACCGTCATTACAATTTCTTCTAATGCTGCATTACCAGCTCTTTCTCCAAGGCCATTAATCGTACACTCTACTTGTCGCGCTCCATTAAGGACTGATGACAATGAATTGGACACAGCAAGACCCAAATCATTATGACAATGAACTGAGAATATTGCCTGATTTGAATTAGGAACATTAGCAATAATTTTCTCTATCAACTCTCCAAATTGATGAGGCAAGTTATAACCAACTGTATCTGGAATGTTAATTGTAGTTGCTCCAGCATCAATTACTTTTTCTATAATGTTACACAAAAATTTAAAATCAGACCTTCCTGCATCTTCAGGAGAAAATTCTACATCCTCTGCATTATCCTTAGCTATCATTACAGCCTTTACTGCATTTTCAATAACTTGCTCAGGTGTCATTTTTAATTTCATTTCCATGTGAATTGGTGATGTAGCAATAAATGTATGTATTCTTGAATACTTAGCGTTTTTTAATGCATCCGCAGCTCGAAGGATATCTTTATCTAGTGCTCTTGCTAATGCACATATTCTAGAATTTTTAATAGCTTTAGCAATTTCCTGTACTGCTGTAAAATCACCGTTACTAGCAATTGGAAAGCCTGCTTCGATAACATCGACGTTTAAATCGCTCAGTGCATTTGCGATTTGAATTTTTTCCTCAATATCCATTGATGCACCTGGACTCTGTTCACCGTCTCTAAGTGTAGTATCAAATATTATTAGATTATCAGTATCGCTCATTTTCTAATTCCTTAACATAATAAAGTCTCACGGTGCATTATAACCTAAAGAAGGTAGAAGCAAAAAAACATATTAATATAAGTGACGTTATTGGTTATTTTTTGATGATAAATCCTGGTCGCTTACACGATTTCTCCTCATTTTTCTCATGACATATAATGAAGGACCTGATAATCCATATAACAGGAAAAAAATAAATAATACTTTTGGAGGATCAAAAGATATAAAAGATATAACGAGAGAAATAGCAAATAGCGCTAAGTGTGGGACTTTTTGTTTGAGATCAATATCTTTAAAACTAACATATGCAATGTTGCTAACCATTAATATAGATAGAGAAACGATCAATATAATTGTTAATATAATGTATGATGAAATATCAGCTCCTAAATCTACCATTAGCCACACATAACATATCAATATTGCCGCTGCTGCAGGACTCGCAAGGCCCATAAAATATTTCTTATCTGTTATCTGATTTCTTGAATTAAATCGAGCTAACCTTATCGCAGTAGAAGCTATATATATGAAACAAGCAATATATGAAATTTTAGCAATATATCCAGAAGTAAACATAGATAAACTAGAAAGATATATGAGTAGTGAGGGAGCTACACCGAAACAAAGCATATCAGATAAACTATCAAAATATTCACCAAAAGATGTTTGTGTATTAGTCATGCGAGCTACCCTTCCATCTAAGCCATCAAGAACCATAGCTATTAAGATATACACAGAAGCGTGAATAAAATTACCCTCGATAGCCACAACTATAGAATAAAAGCCACAAAATAATGCACCTGATGTAACTAAATTTGGAAGTAAATATACTCCAGGTAATTTATTTTTTTTTCTTGTCAATTATTTGTCACCAACTAATTTATCTCCATCCATCCATGACATCATACTTCTGAGTTTTTTTCCTGTGCTTTCTATCAGATGCTCTGAACCTTCTTTTCTTAAACGATTAAATTCAGGAGAGCCCGCTTTGATTTCACTCACAAAATCATTTGCAAATTTACCATTTTGGACATCAGCTAAAACAACTTTCATTTTCTCTTTAACATGATTATCAATTAAAAAGGGGCCTTTTGTTAAGTCGCCGTACTCTGCAGTATTTGATATTGAATATCTCATATCAGTCATTCCACCTTCATACATTAAATCTACTATTAATTTCAATTCATTAAGGCATTCAAAGTAGGCCATTTCTGGAGCATATCCGGCATCAACTAATGTTTCAAAACCTGCTTTCACAAGTGCTGTAACACCTCCACATAAAACTGCTTGTTCGCCAAATAAATCAGTTTCTGTTTCTTCTTTAAAGTTTGTTTCTATAATTCCAGCACGACCACCGCCAATAGCCGAGGCATATGCCAAAGCAATAGCTTTTGCTTGTCCAGATGCATCATTATGTATAGCGATAAGTGTTGGCACACCCTTCCCGTTTACATATGTTGAACGTACTAAATGACCAGGGCTTTTTGGCGCAATCATAAATACATCATGTCCTTCGGCAGGCTTAATTTGCCCATAATGAATATTAAATCCATGAGCAAATGCTATTGCAGCTGTTGACTTAAGATTAGGTTCAATACTGTCTTTAAATAGGTCAGCTTGATATTCATCTGGAGCAAGTATCATTATAACATCAGCATCTGATACAGCATCAGGTATGTTTTTTACTGTAAATCCAGCATCAGTTGCTTTTTGTGCGCTTGAAGATCCCTCTCTGAGGCCCACTGTTACATTTGCGCCAGAATCTTTTAAGTTCATAGCATGTGCATGGCCTTGAGAACCAAATCCAATTATAGATACTTGAAGATTATTTATATTTTCTAAGTTAGCATCTTTGTCGTAATATACTTTCATTACCTTCTCCTATTTTTTTATTTCTAATGATTCAGAGCCTCTACTGATACCTAAAGCGCCTGACCTCACTTGTTCAATTATTTTTATTTTTCCAAGTGAATCAATAAAAGCGAGAATTTTTTCAGTAGGCCCAGTAAGCTCTATTGTATATGTAGTATCTGTTACATCTATTATTCTAGCTCTAAATATATCTGTGAGTCTTTTAAGTTCATCTCTTTGTTTTAATGTTGATTTTACTTTTAGAAGTAACATTTCTCTTTCTATGTGAGTTTCATCTGTTAAGTCTTTTACGTTTATGACATCAACTAGCTTATCAAGCTGTTTCATTAATTGTAACGATTTAGCATCCGAACAATAAGTTACGAGTGTCATTCTAGAAATTGAATCATCTGAAGTGGGAGCAACACTTAGACAGTGGATATTATATCCTCGTGCAGAGAATAATCCTGCAATTCTTGATAATGAGCCAAATTCGTTTTCAACAAGAATCGAGATAATATGTCTTTTATCTATAGTATTCATGCAAGCTCTATATCTTCGTTAGCTGATGGCGCAAGGTGCATCTCATGATGTCCTTTACCATTTACAATCATCGGATAAACATTTTCAGTTTGGTCAGTTATGACATCAACAAAAACAAGTCTGTTTTTGTAACTTAACGCTTTTGTTAAATCTTTTTCTAGATTCTCAGGATTATCTATCACCATTCCAATATGGCCAAAGCTCTCTGCTAACTTAGCAAAATCTGGGATAGCATCCATATAGGACATTGCATATCTACCTTCATAGAAAAACTCCTGCCATTGTCTTACCATGCCCATGTATCTATTATTAAGATTAATTACTTTTATTGGTAGCCCATATTGTAAGCAAGTAGACAGTTCTTGTATGCACATTAGTATGCTTGCCTCACCAGTTACGCAAATAACCTGCTCCTTAGGAAAAGCTAACTGTGCTCCTATCGCTGCAGGTAGGCCAAATCCCATGGTGCCTAATCCTCCAGAATTTATCCATCTGTTTGGTTTATCAAATTTATAATATTGAGCAACCCACATTTGATGCTGACCAACGTCGGATGTCACGAAAGATTTTCCTTTTGATATTTTATGAAGACTTTCTATCACAGCCTGTGGTTTTATTACTTTATTAGATTTGGTATAAGACAAGCATTTTTTCTTTTGCCATGAATTAATTTTCTTCCACCATTTATCTATTGCTACTGTATCAATATTCTCTTTATAATTTGCGCTAAGAGTAATAAGTTTTTTTAGAATTTTCTTTGTGTCTCCTATTAAGGAATGGTCTACTTCTATGATTTTTGAAATAGACGATGGATCAATATCAATATGTATTATTTTAGCTTTTGGACAAAACTGTTTTGTATCACCTGTTACTCTATCATCGAATCTAGCTCCAACTGCTAAAAGAACGTCACAATTGTGCATAGCCATATTTGCCTCATATGTCCCATGCATGCCTAACATTCCCAGAAACTGTGAATCAGATGATGGATATGCCCCTAGCCCCATTAAAGTATTTGTAATTGGAAAGTTTAATAGTTTTGTAAGTTTTGTGAGTTCTGCACTAGCTTTACTAAGGACAACGCCACCTCCAGAATAAATCATTGGTTTCTTAGCTGAGCAAATCAATTTAGCTGCATCATGAATTTTATCTTCAGACTCATTAGTCTTAACTTTGTAAGATCTAATTTTTATATTTTTTTTGTATTCAAAATTAATTTTAATATTAGGATCTGTAAGATCTTTAGGTATATCTATTATTACTGGTCCTGGTCTTCCTGTGGTTGCTATAATAAATGCCTTTCTAAAAGTTTCAGCAATTGACTCTCTATCATTTATAAGAAAGTTGTGTTTACAAATTGGTCTTGTTATACCTGTAGCATCTGCTTCTTGAAATGCATCACTTCCAACATAATGCCTGGATACTTGACCTGAAATTACAATCATGGGTATGGAATCCATATGTGCAGTTGCTATACCAGTTACACAATTAGTAATGCCTGGGCCTGATGTTACAAGAACTACGCCGGGTTTATTGCATGCTCTTGCATAACCATCTGCTGCATGGGTGGCACCCTGTTCATGTCTCACCAAAACATGTTTTATATCCTTAGCCGCAAACAAGGCATCGTATATATGTAATACTGCGCCACCGGGATATCCAAATATATAATCAACCCCTTCTTTTTTAAGAGATTCTATAATTATCTCAGAACCGCTAAGTTTCATACCCTGTTTCTCGAAAGTTGAATTTAATTCTTTTTAATCAAAAAATAGAATTTATTATCTTTAGATTCTGATGATAGTAGTTCATTGCCAGTTTGACTAGCAAATGATTCAAAATCCATAACCGCACCCGGGTCTGTAGATATAACATGAAGGACTTGACCTGCCTCCATAGAATTAATCTCTTTTTTAGCTTTAATGATAGGTAGCGGACAGTTTAATCCGCTCGTATCTAGTTCTTTTGTAAATTCACTCATTATCTTACACCTCTTGAGTTATAATAATATAATGGAAACTATATTAGTACATTTAGATAATTTAATATAGAAAAACATACATCAAGCAGGTATAAATGTATAAATATTTCTTAATTCCCCTGTTTCTGTTTACATCAGGAGACGTATTATCACAACCAGATATCCCGTCACCTAAGCTTGGCGATACTTTAAACAAAACAATAACGCTTAATCAAGAAGAAAAAATTGGGAGAAATATCTATAAAAACCTTCAAAAGCATAACTATATTATTAACAATTTTCTTATCAGTGATTACATTACATATCTTGGTAATAAATTAAGTAGAAATATTTTATTAGAAAGGGATTATTTATTTTTTATAACTAAGTCGACAGATATAAATGCGTTTGCTGTACCGGGCGGGTTTATGGGTATAAATGGCGGTTTAGTGGTTCTAACCCAGAATGAAGCACAATTGGCAGGTGTAATCTCACATGAATTGGGGCATGTAGTACTTCGTCATTCAGCTGAAATGATGGCTAATAGTAATGTTAATTCAATTCCTATGTGGATTGGTATTTTCGCAGGTCTGCTGGCTGGTCAAACTGAGGCGAGTATTACATCTATCAAGGCCGGTTTAGGGTTGTCACTTCAAAATAATATTAATCTAGTTAGAGAAAACGAAATCGAGTCTGATAATTTTGCAGTCTCACTTATGCTAAAAAGCAATTATGATTTGAATGAAATGGCAAAGTTTTTTCGATTGATGCAGGGGGATGGTAACAATCAGACTCAAGTGAATGAATATTTTTTAACACATCCTCTCTATAAAAACAGGGTAAGTACGATCAAAAAAAGAGCTTCTAAACAAACCAATGCAATAATAAATAGCTCTGATGATTATTATTATATAAAAAATATTCTTGAGAACATGTTGGGTGTCGCCATAGATAATAACGCAAAAAAAAATGAAACCCTAAACAATCATTTCGCAGCATTAGATTATATTAGCAAAGGTAATTATTTAAAAGCTAAAAAAGTACTTCAACCAAGCTACGACAAAAATAATTATAATATATACGTTGCTTCATTAATGTCAGAAATTTTATGGCTACTTGATGAAAAAAAACTCTCTAAAGAAGTTTTAGAAAAAATATTAGCAATTTACCCAAATAATAATGCTATTAATATCCAGCTTTATTTTCTTAATATTAAAGATTCTATAAATCTGAGAGCTTCTACCAGAGAGTTGGCTAAGTTAATGAAAACTAATAACTATAATCCTGATCTTTATAAACTTCTAGCAGAGGGATACTCAAAATTAGACTATGATTATAAATCTAAACTTGCTTTAATAAATTACTATAATCTTAAAGGTAATGTTCCTATGGCATTCAAAGTTATAGATGATGGATTAAATATGAAGATACTTAGTGATTCCGAGAAAGATACTCTTAAAAATCTTAAAAACAGTATTTTATGTGATAGTAATCCCCCTCTTGAGCCAATATTTGGCAATAAAACCTGCAATTAAAAAATGTTTTAATGACAGGCATTCATCTATATAATGTAGCCATGAAAAGCTTAATCAAATTTCTCGCAATTATTATAATCGTTAGTCCAATATATTCTAATGCTGATAATATTGAGGAAGGTAAAAAGCTTACATTTGACAGAAAAAAAGGTAATTGCCTTGCCTGTCACATGATTGATGATGGTGAACTTGCAGGTAATAACGGACCTCCTCTACTAGCCATGAAACAAAGGTTTCCTGATAGAAAAGTATTGTTTCAACAAATATGGGATCCTACTGAAAATAATCCGTACTCATTTATGCCGCCATTTGGTAAACATGGTGCATTAACAAAAAAAGAAATTAATAAGATAATGGATTATCTATACACATTGTGAGGCAAATATGAAAAGAAGAAACTTCATAAAAAATAGTATCTTGTTTGCAGGAGCTCTTGCTGCAGCCCCTTCAGTAATACTATCTAATAATGCTTATGCGGCATGGCCAAAAAAATCTTTTGATATCAAAGATTTAACTGATTCTGTAAAAAGTGTTTATGGTCATAATAATCTAGAGGAATCCTCTAAAGTTAAACTTAAAGCTCCGGCAATAGCAGAGAATGGGGCTATAGTGCCTATAAATGTCTCTACGACAATTGATAATGTTGAATCGATAATGATATTCGTTGAAAATAATCCTCAACCGCTATCAAGCGGATACCAACTTACAAGCTTAGCTCAACCATCAATTGGAACTAGGCTAAAGATGGGAAAAACATCAAACGTAATGGCAGCTGTTAAAAGTGGGGATAATATTTACACCGCAACACAAGAAGTTAAAGTAACCATCGGAGGCTGTGGAGGATAATCATGAGCACAATTAAAATGAGATCAAAAGAATCTAATGGTATCGTAACTGTCAAGGCTCTAATAAAACATCCTATGGAGACAGGGCAACGTAAGAATAAAAAAACTGGTGATTTAATCCCTGCGCACTATATACAAGAAGTTCATAGTAAAGCTAATGGAGAGGATGTAATAACAATATATTGGGGGCCTGCCGTCTCTAAAAACCCTTATCTTACATTTAAGTATAAAGGCAACAAGGGTGATAATGTCGAAATTTCTTGGGTAGATAATCAAGGAAATAGAGATACAAATACAGGTAAGGTTAAATAGTAATGCTTAGGAAGTTATTAGTTCTTGCTCTATTATTTCCATCTATGTTGTCACTTGCAAGTCCAGAAAAAGATTTTGAACAATTTGTGGATTATTTTAAAGAGAGATTTCCTAATACACCATATGAGGATTATAAAAATGGCGTTTACTCCATTGATAAATCTGCGAGAGAGCAATGGGAAGCAATGGAAGAATTTCCTCCATATGAGCTTAATATAGATCGTGGCGAAGAGTTATTTAACACTCCGTTTAAAAATGGTAATACATACGGCTCGTGTTTCGAAAATGATGGTATTGGTGTAAGACAGAACTATCCTTATTTCGATGAGAAAAAAGGTAAAGTTGTTACTTTAGAGGGTGCACTTAATGAATGCAGAGTTAAAAATGGTGAAAAGCCACTCAGCTATTTTAAAGGAAAAGAGCTTGCACATGTGTCAGCATACATGGCTTACACATCGAGAGGTAACAAATTCAATGTAGAAATCCCAAATACCAAAGAAGCCTTAGAGGCATATGAAAGTGGTAAAAAACTCTATTTTACAAAAAAGGGTCAATTAAACTTCTCATGCGCTGATTGCCATGTGTATCAGACTGGCACTAAACTTCGTGCTGACATCCCTAGCCCAGCAATAGGGCATCCAACCCATTTTCCTGTTTACAGATCTGGCATGGGCAGACTTGTGACACTTCATGAAAGATTCTCAGGGTGCTTAAATCGTATAAGAGCTAAAGGGTTGCCTGGCGGTAGTGATGAGCTTAATAATCTTGAATTCTTTACAACATTTATGAGTAATGGACTTGAAGTAAATGGACCAGGCTCTAGAAAATAAATTTAAATACGATATACTCATCATATGTCTAACAAAGGTTTCAGCAGAACTTTAATCTATGTATTAAGCATCACAATCTTATCATCTTGCGCTAATATGCAAGCTATGATTGAATCTCACGCTCAGGAGGAACAGGAAATTTCTGTAGAGCAAAAACTTCAAGTATCTATTCCATTACCAGAAGATTCTAAATATCTCATTAATAAGACTGTCATCTTTGGTGAGGGTAATAAATTTTCTGGAATACTATATCTTCAGCATGAAAAGTCAGCAGATGATGTAGCTAACTTCTATAGGAAAAACCTTATTTCAGATGGATGGTCAGAAATAGGTATAGTGAGATCCAGATTTATCTTAATTAATTTTGAAAAAGAGCATAGATTCGCTACCGTAAAGGTTATGCGTACTATGTTCGAGAAATCAGAATCTGAAATAACAATTGGTCCAAAATCATCAACTCAGCTAGAAAAAAGTTTAGAAATTGACAGTAATGACTCATCTGATGAACCATTTATAGTTCAGTAGTTATTCGAGTATCACATCTATTACTTCATCTAAATATAAATCTCTGAAAAAGTGTCCCGCGCCATCAATTATTACTTTTCTTACATTAGGATTGCTAATTAGATTATATTTTTTATAAGCATCTTCTAGAATCTCATCCTCAGTCCCTGAAAAGATTACTGACAATGATTCACTAACATTAAGTAGATCAATAATATTGAATGTAAAAGGATAAAACGCTTTATTATTAGAAAAATCTAAATATGATCTAAATGTTCTAGCAGATACATTTACATTTTCACAGAAAAGAAAATTAATTAACCCGTATCTGTCTTTAATATAATAATTATCACTTCCTTTTATAATTTCCTCATATGGGATATTTAATTCACTTTCATAATATTCTTTTGTACCTAGGTAAGTATCAATAGTAGGTGCTAGTAAATAGCTATTAATTTTTTTATTATTGATTATAGATAATGCCTGGACAACATTATATGCTCCTCTCGAGTGACCTATAAAGTTTATTTTTTTGTACCCTCCCTTTTCAAGATATTCATACCATCTTACTATTTCTTTAACTGATTGGTGTTCATTGTGATTATGTTGTCTATCACAGTCTAAAAATCTATCTTCACGCTTATCAATCCCATAGCTCAGATTTATAATGAGAACATTATGACCTTCTTCATATAATCTTGAAGCAAGTGATTGAATGATTTCCATTCCTTTATATGATCTCGCTCCATGTACAATTAAGAATGCTGAATCATTTTGTTCAGCTTTATATAGATCGCCAACGAGCTCTATACTGTCCTCACTTTTAATAATGATGTTTGTGGTTGATGAAGTTACTGTAGATGAGAAAAAAAAAATAAAAAGATAAAAACAAGTGGTTAGTACATTAGGGCGTACAGGATTCGAACCTGTGACAAATGGCTTAAAAGGCCACTGCTCTACCAACTGAGCTAACGCCCCAAATATACTATATCTTCTCAAGAGTTCTAATTTTTTCTGGTAGTACTTTCAAATCTATTAAAGAATTTTTAAGAAGATCAAAAAAACTACTATCTTCGTATACTGCTCTATAATACTCGATTTTCATCATTAATGAAGCTCCGAATATAATCGATATCAATGTAATTATTGACCCAAGCGCTAATGTAGAAACACCTGTCACTCCTTGACCAATTGTGCATCCTAATGAGAGCACGCCGCCTATACCTATTAAAACTGCCCCTAAAAGATGCCTGTAGAAGTCATGTTTGTTTGCAAACCATTCTAGTCTTAAATTATTGCTTATTAATGCATATATAAATGAACCACAGACAGTTGAAATGAGTGCAGTTACGCCAAAGGTTAAGTAGAAACTATCAAAAACACTAGATGAATATATTAACAATTCACCCATTGGGTTTATAAAGGTAAACGACTGAACACCAACTGATGGATATGGCGTATCTAGAAAATCATTATTTTCAATCCAAGCCTGACCAAGTTCGCCACCTGATATAAGCCAAGCGAATGTAACTACTAATCCAACCACAATACCCGATAAGATATTATCAGATGATAGCTTTGAGTAAGATGAAAATATATATTTCAATAATAATATACTTATAATTGCAGGCACTAAGATAGTAATTATCATGTTGTTAGACTCTATCCCAGTAATAGATGAAAACATGGTTTGAATAGATTGATCAGAAATGCCTAGTTTTGCTAGATCAGGACTTATAGGATTCATCCAGCTATGAAATAAGAGGCCATAAAAATCTGTTCTAGTCATTAGTAATGCCATTAATCCAGCAACTACTAAAACAAATATTGATTTAATATTTCCTCCGCCAATTCTTATTAAGATTTTATTTCCACAACCACTTGCTAGTGTCATACCAATTCCAAACATAATGCCACCAAGGATGTATCTAGGCCAGAAAAACACGGAGTTTCTGTATGGAATTCTTGATTCATCAATGTCTACTATGCTCATATACTCTAATAATGTTACTCCAACAATAGCTGTAGCAATAGCAAGTAACCAGGCTTTAAACCTTGAGCTATCTCCAATATTTACTAAATCTGAAACAGCACCCATAGTGCAGAAATTTGTTTTGTTAACAACGTACCCAAGTATAAACCCTAAAATCGATGTGTAAATTAAAAGTGTTGTAGTAATATCCATAGTCTTACAAAGTCACAGTTTATATATTTTTATAATTATTTCAATTTTTATATATAGTTGGGTCATTGATACCAGATAATCTGAAACCCTCTTTTCTAAACTTACAAGAGTCGCATATGCCGCAAGCTTTTCCTTTATCATCTAGCTGATAGCATGATACAGTTTGTGAGTAATCAATACCTAAACTATAGCCGTATTTTATTATCTCACTTTTAGACATATCAATAAGAGGAGTGTATATATTTAACTTATCTCCGTCTACCCCAGCTTTTGTTCCAAGGTTTATCATTTTACTAAATGACTTGATGAACTCTGGTCTGCAATCAGGATACCCAGAGTAATCTATCTGGTTAACACCTATAAATATATTATTAATATTCAATTTTTCTGCATAAGCTGCAGCAATAGATAAAAATATTGTATTTCTCGCAGGTACATATGTAACCGGTATTCCATCAACCTTAGAAGTTGGAACAGAAATATTATTATCTGTCAGCGCAGAGCCACCAATCTGAGTTAGATCTATATTGAAAATAAAACCATTAAGTTGTAATTTTTGAAGATAATCTTTACTAGTTTGAATTTCATATTTATGTCTTTGATTATAATCAATAGTAAGCCCAATACACTCATATCCTTCAGAAATAGCATGGTGAAGTACAGTTGTAGAATCAAGGCCTCCAGAAAATAATATTAATGCTTGATTACTTGCCATTAATTTCACCCCAAATAGTTTTATGTAGCTGTGTTTGCAGCCTAACTTGTAAAGAATTATTTAAAATTAAATCTGCCAATTCTTGTAATGGCATTTCCCCATATGAGGGAGAAAAAAGGATTGGACAGTAATTATAAAGCTTATGTTGATTCATATAATCAACTGCCCAGTTAAAATCATCCAGATTACAGATTACAAATTTAATTTCATCGGATGATTTTAATCTTTGATAGTTAGTAATTATATTTTTATTTTCCTCTTTAGATCCAGGTGTCTTTACATCTAATATAATTGATACTCTAGGGTCAATGTCTTCAATAGAGAGGCAATTGCTAGTCTCTAGAGAAACAGAATACTCTAAATCACATAATTTTTTCATAAAGCCTAATGTACTTTTTTGAGCTAACGGTTCTCCGCCAGTTATTGTTACAAATTTGGTCATATTTATATTTAATTGAGAAATGATTTCATTAAATGTCATTTTTGTTCCACTTTTGAAAGCATATTCTGTATCACAATATGAACATCTTAAGGGGCACCCTGTTAATCTAATAAAATGAGTTGGTAAACCGGCTCGAGAACTTTCTCCTTGGATTGAATAAAATATTTCATTGATGATTAAAGTACTCATAATTTCTATATGGATTTAATTTCATCCGGAGTATTGATACAACTAATACCGTGGCACAATGCTACACCTAAAGCATCAGAAGCATCAATTTCCAATTTTCTACGAATACGAAGCTTCCTCTTAACGAATTTTTGTAATTCATCTTTATCAGCAGCGCCATTACCGGTAATTACCATTTTAACCCGTCTAGGACTGTACTCATAAATTATTCTATCGTCTCCACTGCACGCTGATAATGCAGCTCCTCTGGCTTGTCCCAGCTTTATAGCAGTTCCTGCGTTAACACTAAAAAAAACAGATTCAAGTGCAATCTCATCAGGCTTATAAATATCTATAAGTCTTTGCGTGTTTTTATGTATAAGAGATAATTTAGTGGTATATAAATTCTTTAGGCCTGTTTTTATGATCTCATGATGAATATATGTGAGTTTATTTTTATCAGAGTTGATTATTCCATAGCCAGTAATATTGGTACCAGGGTCTATTCCTAATATGATGCTCATATTAAATTATAAAACATTTATATTCGTATATATATTTTGTACATCATCTAATTCTTCTAAATTTTCCGTAAATAGTTCAACTTGCTCTATATCAGCATCTGTAATGTCACAAAATGTGATTGGCTCAAGGATGATTTCTTCATCTTTAGTCGCGAGAGATTTTTCTTCAAAAAAAGACTTAACTTTAAATAGATCTGAAGGCTCTGTATTTAAAATACAGTTATTATCAGCTTGTTCATAATCAAGTATGTCAATATCATCTATATAATTTATTAATTCATCTTCAGATGTATCTAGCAAAGTTATAATCCCTATTTTTTTAAATAAATGTGATACTGAGCCCTTAGTTCCAAGGCTACCATTATATTTTGTAAGTGCATGTCTTACTTCTGACACTGTACGGTTCTTGTTATCTGTAAGACATTCAATAATTACTGCAATACCTTTAGGTCCATATCCTTCATAAGTTATCTCTTCAAAAGAATCACTATTCTGGCCAGAACCTTTTTTTATAGCTCTATCAATAGTATCTTTTGGTACACTATTTTTATTCGCCTTAGACATTGCTAATCTCAATCTAGAATTACTAGAAACATCAGGGCCAGCTAATTTTACAGCAACCGTTATTTCTCTAATTATTTTAGTAAATACTTTCCCGCGTTTATTGTCTTGAGCTTTTTTTCTATGTTGAATGTTAGCCCATTTACTATGTCCTGCCATTACGAAACCCTCTTATTTGCTTGATAAAATTTATCTTCAAACTCAATCATTCTATTTATAGATTTTTTTGCATTACGTATTACTAGTTCATCCAATAGTAATTCATTATTTCCGCTAAATATATTAATTAATTTTTTATAAGTATTGAGATTCATCCATGGGCATCTTCCGCAGCTTTTACATGTAGCTCCTTCACCTTCAGTAGGTGCTTCAAAAAAGTTTTTCTCAGGGGATAACTTCTTCATCTGATAAAATATATTTTTCTCAGTAGCAACAATAATATTTTTAGATTTACTCTTTTGGGATGCATTTATTAGTTTTGTTGTTGAGCCTACAACATCCGCTAATTGTATAATACTTCTTGGAGATTCCGGATGTACCAAGACATCACAGTCGCCTAAATGAGTAATCAGTTTCTTTAACTCTATAGTTTTATATTCCTCGTGGACTATACATGCTCCATCCCATATTTTCATGTCTATACCGGTTTGATCCTGAATATATGCTCCTAGGTATTTATCAGGAGCCCAAATTATTTTCTTGTTTTGACTTGCAAGATTCTCAACTAATGGAATGGCGATACTTGATGTCACAACCCAATCTGAAATAGCTTTGATTTTAGCGCTTGTGTTTGCATATACTACAATTTCTCTATCTGCAAATGAATTGCAAAATTTTTGAAAAGGCTCTAGCTGACAACTCTCATCAAGAGAACATGTAGCATCCATGTCAATTACATAAATGTTTTTTTCAGGATTAAGTATTTTTGCAGTTTCTCCCATGAATCTAACACCTGCAATTATGAGTTTACTCTCTTTTTGTTGACTACCAAACTTGGCCATTTGAAGTGAATCAGCGACACAACCTCCAGTATCCTCCGCTAATTTTTGAAGCTCTTCATCTACGTAGTAATGAGCAATAAGTTTCGCATCATTTTGTTTTAAGAAGTTTTTAACAAACTTAAGTTTTTCAGGATATTGAATATTCATTTAATTAATTTTACTTGTTTTGATACTTAACTCTCTAAGTTGAGAGGAATTAATCTCTGTAGGTGCGTCTGTTAAAAGACATGCAGATGATTGTGTCTTAGGAAATGCAATAGTATCTCTTATTGAAGGAAGGTTCTTAAGTATCATAACTAGTCTGTCTAAACCAAATGCAATACCTGCATGTGGAGGACATCCATATTCTAATGCCTTTAGAAAAAAACCAAATTTTTTCTCTATTTCTTCATCAGTAAGGCCTAATGCCTTGAATACTTTTAGCTGAAGTGATTTCTTATGAATACGTACAGATCCGCCGCCTATTTCATTGCCATTTAGAGTAAGATCATATGCTCTGGATAATGTTTTATTAGTAAATTCATCTGTATCATCCTCAAATGGTGATGTGAATGGATGATGAAGAGATGTAAGTTTATTAGTATTATTCTCATATTCAAACATAGGATAGTCTACTATCCATAAAAACTTATAGCCATCCTCAATGATATCTAAATCTTTACCAAGATTATAAATCAATGCAGACATTGAGTTATTAACAATATCTAATGTATCTGCAGAAAAGAAAATGAGATCGCCATTTTTAGGATTAACTGTATTCAATATATCTTTTATTTCTTGATTACTGAGAAACTTCTTAATAGGTGAAGTTATCCCTTCTTCAATATTACTGACATCATCAATTTTAAAATATGCGAGACCTTTAGCTCCAAAGGTTTTAACCAAGTCTGTATAGTTATCGATATTTTTTCTACTCATCATACTGCCGTTAGGTACGTTTAGTGCGACAATTCTTCTTTTTTCATTATTGGTACAGTCTTTAAAAACTTTGAATTCAGTATCACTCATCATCTTCGTAATATCTTTTAATTCAAGTGGATTTCTTAAATCAGGTTTATCACAACCATATTTGTCCATTGATTCCGTATATGTCATTCTTGGGAATTCTAAATTAGCGTTTGTATCAAACAATGAAGTAAAAATTTTTCTCATTAATGATTCAGTTAAATTTATAATGTCATCCTCATTTGAAAAAGAACATTCAATATCAAGTTGTGTAAATTCTGGTTGGCGATCTGCTCTCAAATCCTCATCACGGAAACATTTTGCGATTTGGAAATATTTATCCATACCAGATATCATTAACAGTTGTTTAAAAAGTTGTGGAGATTGAGGTAGTGCAAAAAAATTAGTTTTATGTACTCTACTTGGCACAAGGTAATCTCGAGCACCTTCTGGTGTAGGTTTTGTTAATATTGGAGTTTCAATTTCATTAAAATTGTTACTACAAAGATGATTACGAATAGCGTTATAAAGTTTAGATCTGAATCTAAGATTTTCTTGCATCTTCGATCCTCGTAAATCTATATATCTATATTGCAGCCTAAGATCTTCATTTATTTTGCCGTCATTAATTTGAAAAGGTGGGGTTTTAGAAGTATTGAGAATTAATAGTTTCTCTGCAATTAATTCAATTTCTCCAGTAAGCATGTCATTATTAATTGTGCCTTCTAATCTTTTTTTTATGGTTCCGGTAATTTCTAGGACATATTCTGATCTGAGACTCTGAGCTATATCAAATATTTTTTTAGTATCAGGATTAAATACAATTTGGAGAATTCCAGTATGATCTCTCAGGTCTATAAAAATAACACCCCCGTGATCTCTCCGGGTATTAACCCATCCTTTAACTGTTAAGATCTCATTGATACTTTTATTATCAATCTCGCCGCAATAAGTTCTTTTCATTTTATGAGTCCGTTTTTTTTGTATCAGGTTTTTTTGTTTTAAAGTCAGTTTCGTACCAACCAGAACCCTTTAATCTGAAACCTGAGGAAGATACAAGCCTATGGACCGCCCCTTTTTCATCACACCTACAAATAGTAAGCTTTTTATCAGATATTTTTTGGATTACTTCAAATACTTTTCCGCAATCATCACATTTATATTCGTATATAGGCATATTTATTGATTTAAATCATATTAGGCACGAAGTTATTATACAAAAAAAATCTTCTTTTATCTCTTTTAAATTTAATGCTATAATGCCACAAATTTTATGAAAGCCATACTCAAAAGCGCAACATTATTAATCCTGTTTTCCACTAATGTCTTCGCTGCAGATGAATATACTGGAAAAGAAAAAGCTGAGACATGTGTTGGTTGTCATGCTATAGAGGGCTACAACAATACATATCCAACATACAAAGTTCCCAAATTAGGTGGTCAGCATTCAGATTATATTGTTTCTGCACTCAAAGCTTATCAAAAAGGTGATCGTAAACATGAAACAATGCATGCCAACGCATCTGGACTATCTGATGAAGATATCCAAGATATAGCAAAATACTTTGAGTCAATTAAATAATGAAATATTTACCGATAATAATACTAACTTCTCTATTGAGTAATTTTGCTATTGCAGATGAGAGCTTTAATCGAGGTAAAGAGAAATCAGTCACGTGTTCTGCATGTCATGGAGCAGATGGCAATAGTAATAATAAGATGTATCCCAGACTTGCGGGTCAATATAAAAACTACCTAATTCATTCATTAAAAGCATACAAGAGTGGTTCAAGACAAAACGCTATAATGAGTGGGTTTGCAGCAGGGCTATCAGATCAAGATATCATTGATTTATCTACTTACTATTCAAAGCAAAAAGGTTTGAATATTTTACCTAAAAATTAATTATCTTCTTCTATCAATAGATACAATGCTGGTATCAGATATAAAGTGATGAATGAAGCCAGACCAATCCCACCAAAAACTACTACAGCCATAGCAAAACGGCTCTCTGCGCCAGCACCAGAGCTAAGTATCAGAGGTATTGAACCTAGTAAAGTTGAAATTGTTGTCATGATTACGGGTCTGAATCTGATTATAGATGACTCAATTATAGCTTGAGATTTTTTTATACCATCACTTTTGAGTTGATTAGCAAACTCTACAACTAAGATGCCGTTCTTTGCAATCAATCCAATAAGCATCAAAAAACCTATTTGACTATAAACATTTAATGACCCGCCTGTAACAAACAAAGAATATATACCAGCTGTCATTGTAATAGGTACTGTTAAAATAATAATTAATGGATTTCTGAAACTTTCGAACTGAGCAGCTAGTACTAAATAGACTACCAAAACAGCAAGCAATATTGTAAGTTCTAATTTATATCCTGTTTCAAAATACTCTTTAGATGCTCCTGCAAATGAAATTTTAGCATTTGAGGGAAGTATATCTTCTGCTGAATTAGTTAAATCATTTAATATAGCACCCAAAGAGGCGCCTGGTGTTGTTGAAGCAGATAATGTTACTGATGGAAGACGATTGACACGTTTTAAGCTCTTGCTCGTAGCCTCAAGTGATTTAATAGTTAGGTTGCTCAGTGGTACAAGCTCATTACTAATCTTAGATTTAATAAAGATATTATCTAAATTAGATTCATTTTCTAAATATTTTTCGTCAGATTTAATTATTACATTATAAGTCAATCCGTCTCTAGAAAAACTTGTTACTTTTCGTGATCCGTACAATGCATCAAGAGTAGTCGCAATATCTTCAGCCGCAATTCCAAGATTTGATGCAGAGTCTCTATTTATTTTAAGGTTAATCCTTGGTTTATCTACTTTATAGTCAATCCTTGCATTCCTGAGACCTATTTCATTTGAACTATCTTGGATTAGTTGTCCCCATTCTCCAACTTGTTCATAATCTGTTCCGCTGATTACAAAACGTACTGGAGATTTAAATGGACTTTGACCTAAACTTGGAGGATTAATTGTAAATATCATTGCACCTGGCATTGATATAAGTTTCGGGAATATTTCTCTGACAATCTCTTTCTGATGCCTAGATCTAATTTCCCATGGTGTGAGAGATGCAAAGATAAAAGCAGAATTAACACTTCCTGGTTCACCAGAAAATCCAGGAGCTACTATTGCAAAAACAGTTTTTATTTCTCCTTTGTCCACATATTCCGCAAGAATATTTTCAACCTTATTTACCATATTATTTGTATACTCTATCGAAGAACCCTCAGGAGCATTTACTGACACAATAAATAATCCTCTATCTTCTGAAGGTGCAAGTTCTTTTGGAAGGAACTGGAATAGTAATAATGATATTAATATAAAAATGATGGTGATTGTATAAACTATTTTTGGCTGTTTTTGTGATGAAATTAAAGATGTTTGATAAAATTTTTTAAATTTCTCAAATATTATCCTTTCAGACTTATCTGCATTTTTTTCAAGAAGTTTGGAACACATCATTGGGGTTAAAGTCAAAGCAACAAAACTTGATATAATCACTGCAAAAGATAAAACTACTCCAAATTCTATAAACAATCTCCCTGTTTTTCCTCCCATAAATGATAACGGTAAAAAAACACTTACTAAAACAAGCGTAGTTGCAATTACAACAAATGTAATTTGTTTAGCACCATCTATAGATGCAGAATAATTATCCTCACCGCTTTCAATTCTTCTTTTTATGTTCTCCATTACAACTATTGAATCATCTACTATTAATCCTATTGCTAAAACTAAGGCTAAAAATGTCAGTACATTAAGTGAGTATCCGAAGATATAAATAATAAAAAATGTCCCTATAATTGAAATTGGTATAGTGATTGCAGGAATTATGGTTGCAGCCTTAGATGATAAAAAATAGTAGATAATAAGAATAACCAATATCATTGATACCGTAAGCGCGAATCTTATCTCATTAATAGATTCTCTGACGAATTTAGATTGATCATATCCAATGCTCATATTTATATTCTCTGGAAGTGATGGCCTTATTAGTTCGAGTTCTTTTTTAATATTATCAGTGACATCGAGTACATTAGATTTGGTTTGTCTCACAATACCTAAACCTATTGCGCTTTTACCGTTAGCTCTAAGAAATCCTCTATCTGACTCGGGGCCTATTTTTATTTTAGCTACATCAGATAATATTATTTTTGAGTCTCCATGGTGTCTTATTACGACATTGTTATACTCATTTAATGTCTTCAATTTTGAATCTAGCTTGATACCAATTTCTCTTTGGATAGATTCAAAACGACCTGTACCTTTCTCAATGTTTTCTCTTTTAATAGCGTTGATGACTTCTATTACAGTTAAACCTCTAGATGCTATTTCCTCTGGATCCATCCATACTCTCACAGAATATTTTCTTTCACCTCCAATAGTTATTGATGCGACACCAGGTTGTATAGATAATCTATCTACTACGTTTCTGTCTAGATAATCATTGAGCTGTATATCTGTTAAAATATCACTCGAGAAGCCAATCCACATAATTGCACGAGCATCTGAATCAGATTTAGCTATGCGAGGGTTATCAGCTTCCTCAGGTAGCAGCGCTGCAATTCTAGAAACTTTATCTCTTACATCGTTTGCAGCGGTATCAAGATTTGTTTCTAATGTAAATTCTATTCTTATCTTTGACAACTCATCTCTACTCTCCGATGTAATCTCC